>JAAXVZ010000290.1 GCA_013335235.1 Nanobdellota archaeon
TTCCCGCTAGCATCTTGGAATGTCAAATACAATTCATATGATCCTATCCCTGCTTCCATATGGTTATAAACCCAGAGTTCTGTTGTGCTAGTTATAATAATCCTCTCCTCTGGCAATACCTTAACTCCCTCAGTCAAGACTTCAGGTGTAGAGTACCAAGTCTGCTCGCGTATTATCATATACTCAAGATCATTCGTCAACTGCTCGCAGCCAGCAGATAATGTTCCATTCTCAAGCCAGATATCTTGCCCTGGGCAGACAGCTTTAAGGTGGTATACATATGGTGCAGGTGCAGATTCTTCAGTACTGCTTACATAGCTAGAGCTTGGCTCTACTATGCTGTCTCTTTGAGCAGAGAAGTATCGACTTAAGAAAATAGCTCCTGCAGCAATAATACCTATTAAAAGGATAGATCCACAACCAAAACCCTCATTGTTTTGCCTTGTTGCAGGAGTTCTTGCAGTTGCAGGCTGCGCTCTTTGCACAGCAGGTTTATGGCCTTCTTCTGGTTTTTCTTTTTCCTTATTATCTATTGCAGTTACTTTCCCTTCCAGTTTAGTAATGTATCTTTCAGTTGCCTTGCTGTATTTAGTTAGGATCGCCAATGCCTGGTCAAGAGATCCGATAAGGCTTTTTGTGTCCCAGTATGGTTTTGCAGCAAAATTATCTATTGAAAAGGCTCTTCCTGTAAGCAAGTAGAATAGGCTTTCTCCGCTAGCCTCTTTTTCTGTAGATGTTTGACCGAAGTTCACTGTTTTATACTCTGAATGAATGGCAAGGTCGACTTGCTGGGACACTTTCTCCAACAGTTGCTCAATTCTGTCCGCACTTTTTTTTTGGTCAAGCTTGTCGGTAAATTTTGAGATATCTTCCTTTTTTTTCCCAATTGACTTTAGGTTGGCTTCATATGATTTTTGGGCCTCAGCTAGCTTGGATAAAAGGCCTTTTTCCTCCCAGGTTTTTGTGCAGGGTACAGGGAAACTGAACTGCTGGACAAATTCAGGCTCACCAAATAAATAGAGCATAAGAAGATCAAGCCCTTGTGCTCTGACGCTGTTCTCTATTCCATTGAATGAGCCCTGCCTGAACTGATCTCTGCTTGAGACATAAGTCTCTTTTGCAGAGGTTATTAAATCAGATATTGTCGTACCTGCCAAAGCTTACCCACCCTTCTGTGCTTTCAGAACATTTGCGGTTATTGCATAGAGGGAACCAGCAACCGGAAGCTCTGTTGCTAGCTGCTCAACAAGGTCATCCATCTTTATGGTAGCATCAACTTCTCTCCATTCTCCGTTAGTTAGGACATTGACAACATGGAGTCCATTTAAATTTGCACTGACTTTTTTTGCAATAAATCTTTCAAGGCCTTCTGTATCACCCTCTCCTATGGCCTCTGCTCCGGATTTCCTTGCCTGGTCAATCAAATCATATAATGTGGTTGCTGAATCATAACCAAGCAGCCTAGACAGGCGATTATCTCCACCCACAGCAAGCGCAAGCGCAAATTGGACTTGCTTTCCGCCAGGGGGAATTGCACTAGCTTGGAGTGTCAATGGGTTAATGTTCCTATAGTTGTTTCGTGTGCCGCAGTAACTGCAATCTTCTGCATAAGTTGGCTTTCCACCATTAAAAACAGCTAATACATCCTCTGATGCATTAGCGCCGCATGCAGCGCAATGATATGGTATTCCCATAGTATCATCCATTTTTTCTCACCTTTAAGTTTACTGATAGTAGTATTTTTCTCGCGTAATTATGAGGCCTTTATATGTTTTTTTATTATGTGACTATTCTGGAGTAATGAATTTTTTTATTTTTATTATTCACCAATCTAACTATGTCTTTTGGCCGAGTGCTTTCAAAGTTCTCAGCTTATATCTCCCTCAAGTGGTCAGTATGGTTGTTTTTGCTAAACACAAACTTAATATATAGATAATCGTTATATTATCTTTACAAATATAACTTATATAATCTAAAATGGAAACAAGACGATTAACAGAAGATAATCATACTGAATGTTTCCCAATGGGTTAATAAAAAATATTTTGTAGGGG
>JAAXVZ010000068.1 GCA_013335235.1 Nanobdellota archaeon
TTTTAGATATGTCATATGTGGATAACTTAATGCTCTATCTAAAATGTGCAATGACTCTTCGAGTGGTTTGTAATTGAGGAACTTCAAAAATTTGCGCATTTTGAGGATTTGCATCCAAACAGCTAAATTGACCAAAAACACTACAGGGATCGACGCATTCAATCAAATCATTCACATTTGGCAAACCATCAAAAGGTATCTTGCCTAAGTAAAAATGCAGATGTACGATTCTGCCCCATTCAGAACCAGGAGATTTATATAATTTTAAGATGGGATCGCCTTTCTTCACAATTTGGCCTTCTTCAACTAGTGGGATAATATGTGCATATCCTGATGCTAATCCTGCATCATTATGCTTAAGTATCATTGTGCGGTAAAAATCTCTGACTTGTTCTTCTGGATGAGCGCATGTGCTAATAGATGCTACACCATCTGCAATAGCTCTTACAACAGTCTCAGCAGGAAGTCCCAACACACACTCCCCCTGACTATTATAATAAGCAGCAAAATCATATCCATTATGGATCATCTCTCCATCCCTATCCAAGTTGGGATTATAAGAATTCCAATTTATCCATTTTTCAAATCCAGGGATATCTCTTTCCCTAATCGGCATCTCTACATCTAAATTTGCAGACCACTCTGATGCATTTGCAATTGATTCAAGGTTATTTGTGGCCATTGCAACAGATATTATTTTTTAATTTTTATATCTTTTGATCAATTACTATTAATAAGTAGTTTCTTTCCTTTCAATTGGATAAAAAGGTTATTGATTTGTAAGTATGTTGTTTCCTTGGTCTCATAACCCGGGTTACACAACTAACTATCAATCACAGCAGCTGCGCTATCTCTTTTTTGAACCGCTCTTCTGAGAATTCCTATGCCCTTTTTACAATAGCAGGGTTTGCCCTGTAGCCTGAGATTATCTTCTCAGTTATCGCGCCAAGCTCCTCAGGCGTCTCCCACAGGAAGCCTGCCTTCCCTATTATCTCCGGCTGAGCACCGAGGTGTATCACAACAGGTATGCAGCCTGCAGCCATAGCTTCTACAGTTGTCATGCCGAAGCTCTCGTGCTCTTCCTCACCTTTCTCTCCGTATCCTCTGGCGTGCCAGTAGATCTTTGCTTTCTGCAAGATTTTAATCACCTCGGGATGAGGCACGTTTAGCATGAACTCGATATCCAGGCCTTTGGCTTTTTCCTTCAGCATAGAAAGATACTCTTTTTTGTAAAGCGCCTCGTCCCTGAACGCTCCGACCAATACCAGCTTCCATCCTTTTGCGCCCATCTGCCTGAAAGCATCGATCATCACTTCGTGCTTCTTCTCATATGTGAAACGGCCAATAGAAACAATCAGGTCATCCTTTTTCCCGGGTTTTATCCTTGAAGTCGCAACAGGAGGATAGATTATATCTGCGGAAACACCATATCTCTTGAGAGCGTCCTGGGTGAACCTGCTGTTGCAGACGATCTTGTCATACTTGAAAGCGCTCTCCGGCTGGATGACAAGGTGCTTCATCAAAGGCCTGGTCAAAGGCTTATTTTTCTGGAACTGTGGGAAATGGACATAGCAGAAAGTCTTTGCTTTAAGCTTCCTGTCAAACCATCCGTTTGTGCATGTGTCTATGACCAGGTCATATTTTTCCAGCAGGGGATATGATGCGCGAAGCAAGATGCTGGACTGGGCGCTGTGAGGCCCGAGGACTGTCTTCAGCCTGACCAGATTGGCCTTCCTGAGATTGACATCAAAAAATCCCTCAAGCTCTTCCTTTTTCACATCGTCTTTTGTCAGTATATCCACTTCGCCTACTATCTCTGCAATCTTTGCGCAAAGCGCCTCCCCTCCTCCAAAAAGTCCTAGGTTCGGATGATAGATCGCTTTTTTCATCTGCCGTGCCTCTTAGAAGTGCTAGAAGTGACATTCTCTCTAGCATCTCTAACAAGGAAATATATGCCTAGAGCCATCATGCATGCCGCAGCAATATTGACAATGAGCAGGATCCAGCCAGGGACACCTGCCAAGACAGACAGGTATTTCGATATGTGGCTTGATGGGCCTTCTGTGAATAATTTAGGCAGGTAGACCTCGAATATAGGATTCTTGTATGAGTCAGACACCATAGGGTAGAGCACGCCTATCCAGTTTATGAATATAGATACTGCGCACAGTCCGTAAAGAACTCTCCTATCTATCTTATCAGCATGGACTGCTGCCGGATAGAATAGCAAGGAAAGGGCAGGTATAAGGAACCTCGGGCCAAAGCTCCATGCCCCATTCCATCCCTTGAACGCTGCGAAGAAAAGCAGTGTTCCAAAAAATATGACGCTGATTGAAGTGGCTTCAGGCCTCTTTAGCCTGAAGAGGCCGATCAATCCTATAAGGAGGAGGGGTGTGTAGAAGAACACTCCACGAAACTGGCTGAACGAAAGGCCCCACAATGCGGCCATGCTGGGAAAAGTTATCCCCGCAAACCCTCCCTCATGATAGCTTGTCATCACACTGCCAAAGGAATGCTGATGCGGAAAAGACAGCGGGTCTGAGAACATCAGGAAATTAAAGAATAATAGCAGAAGGACAGGCATTGCTGCAGCCCCTCCAAAAAATATAAGCTCTTTTATCTTAAGCTTCTGCAGCGCGTATATCCCAAGGCCAAGAGCGACAAATGGCAAGGCGAAGTTGAAGAAGAGTATCAGCCCTGTAGAGAGCCCTGCCAGGATATGGTTAGGGGAATCTGTATAAAGCAGATAGAAAGCGAGGACAGCGAAGAACGCTGTGGCCACATGCGCATGGTGCACTGTGGAATAGAAGAAGACAGGGGTCCCAAGGACAGACACCAGGGCAAGGAATGTCCTTATCTTCTCATCTCCTGTCACCCTGCCGATGAGCCTGTACATCAATATGCCAAATAACCCTGCTAATATCGGGCCTGTGAATATCATGATGAAAAAAGAGGAGAGCATGAACTGGGCAAGATTTATCTTGAGGAAAGGATCATCTGCTGCAAACCTTCCATTCCCTATATAATTCTCCCTGACTTTGGAATTTATGCTCTCTTCAAGTCTTGCTGGCATGAAGACATACAAGGCCTTGAATACAAGATACGGAGGGATAGATAAAAGCGAAAGCCCTGGCGCTGCAAGGCTGTAATAATGGCCATCATAAAATGCTTTATCATCTGTATTTGTATGGAAGGTATCTATCGCAAGCCTGCCTTCATCGACAATCGCATGGGTCATGTCAAGATAGCGGTAAGACATGTCTCCCCCGCCTTTGTCCATATAGAACAAAGTCACCAGCGCGATAAGCAGGAAGAGCTTCAGTTCCTT
This sequence comes from Nanobdellota archaeon, assembly GCA_013335235.1. Classification (GTDB taxonomy): domain Archaea; phylum Nanobdellota; class Nanobdellia; order Woesearchaeales; family GW2011-AR15; genus JAAXVZ01. The sequence continues at coordinate 3,329 of JAAXVZ010000068.1, forward strand.
GTGCATAATATCCCCTCTAGTTTTTTCGCTGACTTATCCCATGCATATCTCGATGTTATATACTTCCTCCCAAGGGCCCCGAGCCTCTTCCTTTTCTTTTCGTCATCGCACAGTTCCTTTATCCTTGACGCAAGCATATGGAAATCCCTTTCTGCAAAATATTCTACTTTGTCTTCATATATCTCCTTGAAGATAGGTATGTCGCTGCAGATGCACGGCCTCTCGCAGTAGAGAGCCTCTGCCGGAGGCATCCCAAAACCCTCGAAGGAAGAGGGAAAAACCATGAACAAGGATCTCCTTATCTCTTTCCATTTCTCAGGGTCAGAGATATCGCCTTTGAATTCGCATTCGACACCAAGCTTCTCTGCCATTGCCCTGAGCCTCTCTTCTTCTTCCCCTGTCCCGACCAGGACGATCTTCGGCTTCTGTGACAGCAGCGAGACTGCCTCAAGGATGTCTCCGACATTCTTGTATTCATTCAGCCTTCCGACATATATTATCTGGTTTGACTGCTCTGCTGTTGGAAGGTCGAATGTGTCAATCCCGGGATATACTTCCTCTTCTACCTTCATTCCTATCCATTCTTCGCATTTCTTCTTAGATAGCCTGGATATAGGGATAAGCAGGTCTGTCTTCTTATAAGAGTCGAATGTCCTATCCCATGACCTCTTGAACCGGCCCTGGTTCTCTTTCCTGAACCTGTCCTTGAGCTGCTCCTCCATCCAGACAGGTGTCTCGAAAACAAAGCTTGCGCTCTTTGCGCCATATTTTTTCGCAAGGGATTCTGCCTTGATAGCAGGCTTCCGCAAGTAGCCTATCACAAAATCCTGCTTCTCTTTCTTGAGGAAAGGCTCAATCACGGCCCTTGTATAGATGGTCTCCCAGAGCTCGTTTACCCTGCTTATGCCCTTGAAAATCTTAGGAAGCTCATTCCTTATGAAAAGCTTGGGCTTTGCCGAATATGTGGCAAGGAACGAATTATAGTTTGCAGCAAATATTGTCACCTGGTGCGATTCTGCCAGCTTCTCTGCCAGCTTGAAGACATAGTAATCTCCGCCGCCAGTGACCTTGGCATTGTCTATTAGAAAACAGAGCTTCATGTTCATTCTCCGGTTATGTTCTCTTTGATGTATCTTATGGGATGCTTGATCTTGTTCCTGAGGACCATGACAAGCTCGACAAGGCTGGGCTTTATGTCTGATGCGCTAAAGATTGCAAGCTGTTTTTTCCCAAGATATGATTTGAGAAGATATCTTAGAAAGCTGATCTTATCTCTTGAATGGAGAAAATTCCCCGGCAGATAGAGTATGTCTGCCAGCATCCTCAGGTATACTGTGTCTCCGACAACAACTTCGTCCCTGAAGGTCTTGCCGCTGAACATCTCATACCAGAGTTCCGGGATGTTGATGCCATTTGCGACAGCGAGCTGCATGACCCCTGTTATCCTGGGATTCATGTCATTGACCTTGTATCTTCTGTCCCTCTTGTCATAGATGCACTCCATTGAAAAAGGGCCAAGATATCCGCTTTTGATAAGGAGCTTTTTCGCCTGCGGTATGAGGTCCATGTTTTTTATAGGGGTTGTGCATATCCCTATCCCGAGCTTCGGCGGCTCCTGCCTGAGCTTTTTTCCGACGATCAGCCTTATGCCATCCCTGGAGCATATGCCAACAGTATTGAACATATTCTCCTTGGCGCCAGGGACATATTCCTGTATCATAGGCCACTCTACATCAGGGCACACCTTCTTTATCATGGCAGAGTCATATGCAAGCGCATCCTTCCTGTATTTGGACACTAGCTCTTCAGGAGAGAAGACCACCTGGCCTTTTTTCTCTATAACTATGCCAACAGTTGTCCTATGTTTTATCAGGCAGGGATAGTTGACTTTTCTTGAGATATCCTTGACATCTGAATAAGACACAGGGAAATAGGTCTTGGGAGTGCCTATGTCATTCTCCCTGCAAAATGCATCCAGCTTATCCTTGAAAAGGCAGATATTCACTGTCTTCTCTGAAGGCAGGATGGTCTTGGCCTTCATCTGCTTTCTCCTGGATGATGCATACCACACAGCGACATCTGATGCAGGGAAGAAATACCCTTGCTGTTTTACGAGCCAATCTGAATATTGTTTGGAATCTGAAAAAGAGGGGCATTCCAGGTATTTTGCGAATCTTGAATAGCAGGCGATCTTGAACCTCTTGCTGTCTGCGACAAAGACCTCATGCCCTTTTTTCCCAAGTATCCTTGCCGATGCAAGGGTAGAGGGATAATCTGCATTAGAGATGATTATCCTGCTCATTGCACTGCTCTCCCTTTCCTGAGGTCATGCACGCTGATCAGCGAGTTCTCGTATATCCTGTTCATCGCAGGCTCCATGGACTGATAGAATGCCGGCTCTTCCAGCTCCTTATCATGTATGTAATAATATTCTTTGTAGTCATTCACTATCCTTCTGCTGATCTTATCCCTGAAATCCCTCTGGAACAGGTTCACAGTATGGCGGCCATGATAATACTCCCCGCCAAAAATCCAGTCAGGGAGCCTCCAGAACCCTGTAAGCTTCTCTCCGCTCTTCAGCGTCTCGAAAGCATGGGAGAAATTGACAGCTTCTGTCTGCAGATAGCTCTTGTTCACATAGTAATAGATGTTATGGCTGCCACCGGGGACTCCGCTTGCTGCGAATATCGTCACTCCTGCGACAAGCTCACCCGTCGTCACAGTAGAGCAATTGCAGTCAAGTTCCCTAATATAATCTCCTGCAGAATAATACTGGTCCCTTGCCGGAAGGACAGACGGCTTCTGCAGGATCACCTCCCTATATTGAGGCACAAAGGCTGCTGCTACGCATATCAGTAGCAATAATGACATAAGAGAGACCATTAGAACCTTATTCACCCTTTCCCTGAAGAAGAGATAAGCATGGAATAGGCCATAGGCAGCAAGAAGGCTCATGATCGGCGTTATGAACAGTTTCACGTAGTTCTTGTCGACAAGGATGTTGACGAACGCCAGGGTTATGAATATAAGGAAAACATCAGAAGGCTCTTTGTCAGCCTTCAGGAATATCAGCACTATGCCCACTATGGCAAACCCTGAGAAGATAGTGACAGACGTTGTATAATTTATGACAAAATTAAGGAAGTGTGATTATTGATTCGGAATCAGAATGACTGCGGTTGAATCCTGATAGATTGTCCTCCATTTTTGACTTTCCGTAGCCACCATGAATAATCCGGTATCCGGCGGGATGAGGATAAAATCGGTGGGATATTTCCTGAGCAATTGTTCCCACTGGTCCCCGCCTTCCAGGATTTCCAAATACTCCCTTGTCAATTTTTCACCGTAAAAATCTGTCTGCCCGTCAATAAAAACGCGGTTATCCGGGAAAGACGAGTACAGGATGTATCCTCC
>JAAXVZ010000069.1 GCA_013335235.1 Nanobdellota archaeon
TATCTGATATCGGCCCGATTGTATCTCTAGTAACGGCGAACAACATATACCAGCAGAGTCCAGATATAACCCTATTATACCTTCCCTCAGACAATAATGGCATATCCAGCGCAAGCCTGATATTGAATGGAACATCCTATTTGACCAATACCACCGTAGGGAACAATGTACTGAATGCCTTTTATGTAACGCTTGGCCAGGGTTATTATAACTGGACTGTCAATGTGTCTGACGTGAGCAACCTGACAGCCCAAGCCGCAGTAAGATACTTTACAATCGACAATACATCTCCTGTTGTTGTCCAAAATGCCCCTGCAAATAACCTATCGACAAACCTCAGTTCAATAGTTTTCAACGTGACAGTGACTGATAACTTAGACCTGAGCCTGACCTGTGACCTGATTTTAGATGGAACTGTACAGGACAATAATTTTGTGGCTGCAAATGGACAGCCGACATTGAGGACTATAAATGGAATCAGCGACGGGATACATTATTGGAACGTAACTTGTGATGACGACTCTGGCAAAACAGGTTATAGCCCAACCTTCATGCTTAATATAAGCAACCCACCTACTGTCCAGCTGAATAGCCCTGCTATTAATTATTCTTTCAATTACAACAATCCTCTTGTCTATTACACCCCGACAGATAATTACAATATCAGCAACTGTACTATTATACTAGATGACCAGCTGAATGAGACAGATACAAGCGTCACCAATTCTGCCCAAAATAGCTTTGCGCTTGAGTCCTTAACTCCCGGATACCATAATTGGACTGTATTCTGCTATGATGTCTCTGGCCTGATATCAAACACGCCTGAAAAACGGCCGTTGCTGATAGACCTAGTTGAGCCGACAGTTTTCCTGCATTCGCCATTGAGTGCCGAATACAATGGCACTGATATATTCTTCAATTATTCTGCAATTGACAACTATGACCTCTCTTTACTCTGTAACTTCACTTTAGATGGTGCCATCAACAGGACGAACATGGCCTCGCCTAACGGGACAGCTGTGAATTTCACAGTCTCAGTCACAACAGAAGGAGAACACTTCTGGAACATCACCTGTGTCGATGATGCAGGCAATTTCAATACCAGCATCACATCTAATTTCAGCAATTTCGCTCCGCCAACAGTGACTTTGAGCTCACCTGCTCCTGGCGCCCTTTTCAGCAATGGGCAAAATATTGAATTCATCTACCAGCCTTATGACAGCCAGGGGCTTCAGAACACAACATTGTATCTGAATGGCATATTCAACAAGTCAGATGTAAGCCCAGTCAATAGCGCCTTAAACAGCTTCTATGTTAACTTCTCAGCAGACGGTACCTATACATGGCAGGTGAATGCCACAGACACTATCGGGCTTATTGGCGGTTCTGAGATAAGGACTATTAAGATAGACACAAGCTCCCCGGTTATAGGAATCAAGGGGCCTGTGCAGGGTCAGACCATAGATTGGAACAGGGTCAACTTCACATTCAATGTCACAGATAATATAGACAGCAGCCTTGCCTGCAATGTGAGTATTGACGGTAGCCTTGAACTTATTGATATAACAATCCAGAATGGCAGCACAAACCTTAGCACAAAGGACTTATATGACGGGAACCATAATTGGAGCGTCACATGCCTGGATGAGGTCGGCTGGGTTGCCACGTCAGGACTGATAAATTTCTCTGTCCTTGCGCCGCCAAGAATATCGCTCATCTTCCCGATAGATGAGTATAAGACGGTACAGAGGAACTTCACATTCATATATAGGCCTGAAGATGCGATAGGGATAGAGAACTGCTCGCTTTATATCAATGGAATATTCAACCAGACAGATCCGTTCATAGAGCACAACCAATTCAATTATTTCAATATCACCAATGTACAGGATGGTATCCATAATTGGACAGTCGAATGCATAGATGAGCTGCCTGACGGGAATGTGCAGTCTGCGGTCCCGGAGACATTCATTGTGGATAACCTCGGGCCGAATATCACTTTAAATCATCCATTAATAGGGCAGGCAATCAATGACTATAATGTCACATTCAATTATACAGCAACAGATCTGGGACTGATACTGATAGACTGTAACATAACTGTGTCTGACCCATTCGGAATAAGGGTGAACTCCACTAGTGAGCCTACGGGAACTGACCATATAATTATAGTAACTAATCTATCAGAAGGGGATCATTACTGGAATGTAACCTGCGTCGATGACCTTGGTAATCTCAACATCTCTGAGACAAGGCACTTTGCAGTGAACCAGCCTGATATTTTCCTTAATACTAGCAGGATTAGGATTAATGATACCAATCCTAACATAGGGGAGAATATCTCTCTCCTCGCCAATATCACCAACATCGGCGGAGTTACTGCGACAGGCGTCCATGTCTCATTTTTTGACGGAAATCCCGGTTCAGGCGGAACATTCATAGGGAATGCGACAGCCACTGTAGGTGTAGGCCAGAATATCACATTCGCAACTTCCTGGATTGTCACAGCAGGATATCACACATTCTATGTCTCAGCTGACCCGTTTAATCTGGTTGGAGAGCTCAATGAGACGAACAATAATGCAACACTGGGTTTCTCTCTTTTGAGTTCAGTTATAAACTCGCCTCTTAATAACACTTGGACCAATCTTACCTCAGTTGAGTTCAATTTCACGATGACGGATTATACCGGCGGCATCATCAATTACAGCATATTTGTGGATGGTGTCTTGAACGGCCAGGCAGGGAATGCAACAGATGCAATCTCACGTTTATTGAATATCACGCTTACCCAAGGGGTAAGAAGAGTTGTCGTCAGGGCAACTGATGCTCTCGGAAGGTCAAAGAATTCGACACCGGTCACAGTTAATGTGGATACTACACCTCCAAAAGGAAGGTTTGAGACGCCAGACAGTTGGTGGTTCAACACGTCTACTCCTGAAGTGGTTTTCAATATCACTGACAATATGGACACCTTGCTTAATTATAGTTTATATGTGAATGGCACTTTGGAGAACTACAGCACTGCGGCAAATAATACAAAAACCTATGTGAACCTTTCCTATAAGCCAGATGGATACTACCTTTTGGAATTAAATTCAACAGATGAAGCACTGAATACAAACACCACAAGGATACTGGTCTATATTGATACAGTCCTTCCAACAATATCCCTGTTATACCCGCCTGTTGGGGCTAATTTTACAGTCAACTCGACAGAACTGAACTTCTCTGTTTATGACAACCTTGATACGCTCCTTGGCTGCAACCTGACCCTAGACGGGCAGGTCATCAGGTCAGGAATCTCAGCCAGCCCATATGCGACAGTGAACACGACAGTGACAAATCTCTCAGAAGGTACACATTTCTGGAATGTGACTTGTTGGGATGGCAATTCAACTACTCGCGTCAATAACTTGAATACTAGCGAGACCAGATCCTTTAATATATATTCTTCTCCCGGGATTGAGTTGATATCTCCTTATGACGGAAGGTGGATGAACAATGATACGGTCACTTTCTACTTCAATGCCAGCGACGCAACAGGAATTGAGAATTGCTCACTTATGCTAAATGGCGTGGCAGTAGATACCAACTCACCTATAGGCAATGGTATAATCTCCAATTTCACAGAACCGAACCTGAACGGAACCTATATCTGGAGCGTGTTCTGTTATGACAATACGTCCTTGAGGATGTATGGCACTTCAGTTAATTATACACTTTATGTAGACTTGGACAGCCCAGAGCCGTTATTTGAGACCGCAAATGCGACATGGTACAACACCAGCACTCCGACAGTCCGGGCAAATATCACTGATAATATGGATACGACCCTGAACTATACCTTATATGCGGGAGCAGCCATAAACACAATAGGTCAGATGGCTAATGCCACGTCAACTCCGATTACGATGGGCAGCTTATCTAATAGTATGCATGTCTTGATACTTGAGGCACTTGACGAGGCAGGGAATAGGAAGAACTCTACTTCACTTACCATATATGTAGATACCGTATCGCCTGCAATCGGGCTTATCAGGCCTGCAGCAGGGAACTCGACAACAGAGACCAATATAACCTTTAATTTCACAGCAACAGATAACCTTGCACCTTTTGTATACTGCAACTTAACAATAGATGGCACATTGCGCCTCAACACCACTCTCTTAAATGGTTCCACTAATGAGAGCTATTTCGTGATGTCTCCAGGGGCACATTATTGGAATGTCTCATGCATCGACCTTGCAGGGAACAGGAACACAAGCCAGACCTACAACTTCACGATACCTCTTCCAGACCTTTTCATACAGGCAAGCAACATCAAGTTCAACGAGAGCAGCCCTGAAGAAGGCAAGTCGATTGCTATAAATGCAACAATCTTCAACATAGGGGATACAGATGCATTGGATTTCATCGTCCAGTTCTTTGATGGACATTATTCGACAGGAACTCAGATAGGCAGCAATATCACCTTGAACCTTTCTGCTGGAGCAAACATCACATTGAATCAGACCTGGACAGTCTCTAGTGTCGGGATACATCAGATATATGTTGTTATAGATCCTCCAATAGGAACAGGATCTGTCTATGAAGCAAATGAGTCAAACAACTTCGCTTACAATTCCTTAGTCATCGGCAGCTATTCCCGTGTTGTGGGGAACCTGACAGGTGTCCTTGCAATAGAAGACATTGGAAACAGGAGCATATTCAGATGGCTCACAGGATACAATGCGAGTAAGATCTATGCAGTTGATATCGACAGCGTAATAAACTGGCAGTCCCTTCAGGCCCTATCAAGGGATACCACCAACGGCTATGCCAGCAATGACTTCAATGACCTGGACCTCAGGCTGTCGATGGAGAATAATTCAGACTCTATAAACTCGACATGGACTCTTGCAGGATCGCCTATCCTCTCGATGCCTTTTACAGTCTATCAGAGACAGATATCCAATGTTCCTGCCGCAAACTCGACAAATGTGTCTGCATTCACTACAGGGATACTTTGGGATACAAGCGACGGGAACACTCAGTTTAACGGGACTCAGGATGTCGTCTTTGTGACCACAGTGAATGTCAATCAGACAGGCGCGCTTGGTGTCTATGATTATGAGATAAGGATACCGGCAAACCTGAGGCTATTCAAAGGGCCGAATACTGCAACAATCGCATTATATACGGAGCTCCCATAGATGAGATCATACTTATTGCTGCTGATACTGTTTGCAATCCAGGTAGATGCAGCGATCCTCCTTGAAAAATCTTCATATGCTCTGAATGAGCAGGTGAAGATAAGCATTCAGGATGCTTTGCCAGATAGCGAACTGGCCATATCTTCTCCGACAAATGTCTACCGTTATCTAGGGATTCCCTCTATATTGGTCTTCAGGCCACAGGAAGAGGGATTGCACCGTGTCGAGCTTATATCTGGCGATCAATTAGTTGACAGCGTGGAGTTCTATGCAGGAGAGAAAGTCATGCTCCAGATAGACAAGAGAAGATATAAGATAGGAGAGACCGCAATCATCAGTTTCCAGGCACCACCCAATTATACTCTGCAGGTCACTGGCGAGAGCAAGAATTATTTTTTCAATAATGTCAATAGCCCGGTTTCCATTAACTTGACAGAACCTGGAAAATATCAAGCCAAGCTAGGCTCAATAGCAGAGCAATTTGAGGTGAAAGGCCGCTATGCATTGATTGACAGCAGCAACAGGAGCCAATCTTCGAAAATCAGATTATATTCCAAAGGCACGCTTGTCAGGGAAGGCAGCCTTGAGAAGATGGAGGTTTCAGGAACTTATGATGCTGAAATTGAGCCTGGAATAAATAATGTGAAGCGCGTTCATTTCAAGGGACTGAAATTCGGAAATGATTTTTCAATGGGCATAGAGGATAAGGTCATCCCTGGTTTCGAGAAGTCCTATGCAATAGACCCGACAAACCTCTCCTTTGACTCGGCTATAGTCACCAGTGTCGCGCAGGGTGAAAGCCTTTTCAAATGCAAGGATTGGAATTTTACAGAAGGGAGGTGCTTTGGCACATGGGAAAAGATAATGGACCTTGTCCCAGGCCAGGAATACAGCTTTGTCCTTACGCAGGATGATCCGGGATATGGTGAGCAGGGGTCTCTCCCTACACCCCATCCTGTCTCTGGTTATGTTTTCTATAACGCGACAGCGAGGGCAGACAATGGTATTAAGGTAAGCATCCTAGACAGGGCGATAATGACTTATGCGCTCACACAGGTCTATGCTCCGCCGATACCAAGCCTGAAAGGTGCCTATTCAGCAGACATCTACGGCTTCACATCAGATTCTATCGCAGTCAGGGCCTGGAACCAGACCATGTTCGGAGAGACAAATTCAACTCTGTCCGGCCAGACCACTTATGTCAATGTGACCATGAATATAACCAGGGGCTCAGAGACCAATGTGACTATAATTTCTCCTTTAAACAACACAGTGTTCAATATCGGCCAGCCCTTCAATGTGACAGCGAATGTAGGCGCCATAATCTCTTCAGGGACTTCCTGCAGTGTGAGTGTCACAACAAACATAGGCACTCTTGCCCCTGGGCAGAACCAGACACAATATTTAGGCAGCATCCCTGCAGGCACATCTCTAAATTTCACCTGGAATCTCACAGCGATCGGCTCAACAGGAAACGTGACAGTGAATGCGTCGTGCGCATCAGAAGTCTTGGTCCTTGAGATGCTTGACAGGGCATCTGTCTATA
>JAAXVZ010000291.1 GCA_013335235.1 Nanobdellota archaeon
AAAAAATGAGCGCAGCACCCAGGATAGCCAAGCATGCCGGCCAGTTTCAGGTGCTCACTTTTTCCAGGAGGCCTCACATGAGCGAAGCCTGCTAGACAATGATTATGCACTGCCTGTCCTAAATAATAGCCCAGACAGAGAATATCCTTTTTTTACTAATATATTCCAGAGGCATAATGACCTGGCATTGATATTCCATTTCCCATGCAGCCTTGGCTGCAAGAAGAGTATTGAGCTTGGGAAAAGACACCTGAGCATTGCATCAGGCATCATAGATGCTGAAAAACTAAAAGGAAAAATCCGGGCCCATGGAAGGGACCTGAGATTTATCTAGATTATCCTTAGGAGCTCGTACGCAAGCCTCTCGCCTGCCATAATCACCTGCTTTGGTGTCTCCCCTTTTATCAGGATGCATTCGCCCTCTACAAATATGCCTGTCTGGTTAGACAGCACCAGATAGACAACCCTTGTCTCAGGTGTCGAGTTCTCGCATGTCATGACAGGCACGTTGGGCGCTGTCGGAACTGTCAGCGCGCCTTTGACTTCCTGGCCATATATTGCTGCAAGAGTCTTGCTTATCTCAACACCAGACAGGATTACTTCAGCAGGATAGTCTTTTTCAGTCGTTATATATACCCTGTCTGCTGTGATGAGCATCCTTGGAGCAAGGTTTGAGCTGTCTTTTGCCTTTGCAGAAGTCATGTTGATGACCTCATCTGGCGTATAGTGGACCATTATATTGAATTCTCTCGTTAGGTTCGACCGCCTGTTAAGCACAGTGATGCTTGTCGACCAGACATCTCCTGACCTGTCAAACCGAAACCCGTTGAAAATCTTGTATGAATCATTCACTGCCGGAACCTCTGGCGCTGGCTTCGGCAGGAGGCCAGGCAGGAAGAATATCCCCGATATAACCACGAGAATACCTATTATAATATATATGAATAACCTGTCAGACCTGTCAACTTCCTGTCTCTTTTTTCTCATGCGATATCAATCCCGTTCATTGTATATACGATATAGTCCCTAAGCCTGTAGAACTCATAGGGGTTTGAGCTATAGGTTATGTTTACGCATCCGCCTGAATCGATGATTGAGGTTGTGTTAGACTCAATGAAATTGAGGGCTACTACACCTGATGCAGCTGCGTCAGAGCACCCCATCACAGGAAGCTCATAAAGGTCAGACTGCTTTATCATGGCATCTGAATACAACCTGGGCGTATTCTGCCTTATGTCCAGCCTCAGCATATCCATTAGTTCCGGAGAGAGTGATTCCGGATCAAAAATTATGACAAACTGGCTCGATGACTTGAGCCTGTCCCTAGATGCCTGATCTATAGGAAAGTTTGAGAGAGCATCCGGAAAATAGAAGGTGACAAATTTCACTAATCCGCCTGTCACCTCAATATAAGGAAGCGAACCCTCGCTCTGCTTCCTCTCAAAGGAATATTCAATGTTATTGTATGTCAGCTTCAAAGTGTTTGTGCTCTGTTGGCTGCCTGTATCCTGCCTGTTCAGGACCACATATGCTACACTGGATGCTATGAATATAAATGCGACCAATCCCATCATGATCTTATTAAGATTAGAATTCTTCTTTTTCTTCATAACCTGCGCAAGAAGGCCAGATTGTATAAAAAGGTTTTGGGATTGGCGTGCGACAATCATAGGTTGCGCCACTCTCTTGAGACAATATTGGCAAAATATATAACCCTGTGTCCCTGGCATGATGCACATGTATGAAGATTTGTGCTTCAGGGGCGAGTTCCGGAAATACCAGAGGCTTATACTCTCTGTTGTAGAGAACGAGATAAAGAAAAGTGAGAGCAAGTTCCATATTGTTGCCCCGCCTGGTTCAGGCAAGACCATTGTAGGGATAGAGCTGATAAGAAAGCTTGGCGTGCCTGCGGTCGTGTTCGCTCCGACAACAACCATACAGCTGCAGTGGAAAGAGAAGTTCTCCATGTTCATGGATACCGGAAAAGCGGACAGCCTTGTGTCTCTCTCTCCAAAAGAGATAACGCCT
>JAAXVZ010000070.1 GCA_013335235.1 Nanobdellota archaeon
TATACGACGTGCCGAGCTTCTTCGCGACAGGGATCATAGAATCAGTGAGCCAATCAGACCCCTTCCATATTAGCAATAAAGATACAATGAAGAGGACAATTGTTATGACAATCATATATTATGATTTTGCTGCGAGGTTTTTAAAGGTTGTGATATAAAAGCCTTGGTCTATATCTTCCAGAATAGAGGGACCCTTCCCACATAGGCAAAAGTCGATACAGACTCATAAGGATGCAAAAGAAGGTCTGATGTTGGAAACAACTCTTTCATGCCAGAGATAAGCTCTAATGCAAGATCCGGGTCACGTGTAGGAAAGGGAAGGCAGTTCCTGTACTGTTCCCATCCATGGATGAAACAAGGCATTTCGCTTATGGAATATATATCAATTATCCTGGGAAGGTTATCTTGATACACCTGGCCAGACAATTCCTTTATCGTATCCAAGCAAAGCTGGTTTTTCAGCGGTCCGAAATGCCCGACTATATCCCCTATTGTCTCATGCCTTATGACAATGACTTTGCAGCCTATGAGCCTATCCTCGATATATGCATCAGAGCCAATTGGCACGAATTTTGCATCATGGCTTCCTATAAGGATAGCGGACATAAGCAGCTGTCAGGGCCACGTTATATAAAAAACCATATACCCAGCGACGATATCAAAAAGACGCTTTAGCCTAAAAAAAGAACATTACTTTTCGTTATCCAGCTTCTCTATCTCTGTAGATGGCACGAGATATACCCCTGCCTGCGTGCCTCCTTCTCGCATCATCTTCTCCAGGTCTACTGCAGGCTCAATTTTCCCAAGATACTGCTTTCTATAAATCTGGGCATGATATATCGGCTCCTCGCCAGCCTCTCTTCTTTTACCGATTGCATCGCCTAGAGGTGTATTGTACCCGCCGAGTTCAACAAAAGCATCAAGGGACACAGTCCTATATCCCCTCCTGGCATATTCCCTCTCCCAGACATCCCATGTATTCAGCATCCCTTCAAATCCGACGCATTCACCCATGTAGATGTAGCTGACAGCATCGCCGAATTCTGCCCCTGCTGCTACGTATTTCTTTTCCAGCACAGGATCAGGCCAAATCCTCTCTGCAACTTTATGTGGCAATATCTTTAGTAAAAGGCTCATGAGAGAAAGGATATTTTCAGGATTAATAAAATATCAGCTGAATTCCAAGGCTATAAGACATTATAACCTCTCGAACACAACAGGATTATAGTTACGAGGAGATTTTCGTTGATGGTACCTGGCGATCAGTGTCAAATCATCCCTTTTCCTGACGCTAGTGTCTAGCTCTCTTCCGTCATGTCTCAGGTCACGGGTCTCGCACATGTAGAAAAGTGTCCCTGGTGAAGAAGCAAGGACAAGTCCTGCGAGCTTGCAACCTGATGCATTTGAGAGATATATCTTGTTGTATCCCTTTGGGTCCTGCTCAAAGATATCGCCGTGCAAATAGGAAATACTATCAAGATTTCGGGCAATCTCAATGCGATGCGAAAAAAGATACCAATTCCGTCTGAAATCATCATCAACGTCCATGAAAAATGAAACAGGATGGAATCGAAGGGTTTTAAGAGGGTTTGACTTGAATAAAGCTGCCTGTTCTTTTGCATACTCTAGCTGCCCTGTCTCCCTATCTACAGCTCTCACTTTTGCACCGATGCCGGCCATCGCAAGAGCCTGATCGCCTGATCCGCAGATGGCAAGTATCCTGTCTTGCGGCTGCACAGCCAGGCCAAGCAGGATAGCGTCCAGGTTTTCATTAGTTGTGGTGTATTCAGGCATTATGATCACGCAATATATCTTATTCTTAAATATAGGGGAAAAGAAGGATTAGCTGTCGCACCAATCTTTGGCGTCAGTTGCAGGCATAAGTCGCGAATGTGAGGCTGCGGTAAGTTTGTCAATTAAACGGTCATATCTTATATCTGCTGAACCTTGGCTCTGCAATCCAGCCATTAGTTGCGGTTTTATCTCAATCAGGGACTCAGCAATCGCTTCAAGAGCTTTTGCATCCGAATAACCACCATACGCGTTAGTGGACCATATTCTGCCCTTTGCAACCATAAATTCCTGTTTTGGCAATCCTGCTTCCAATATTTCAAGGATCCTGGGTGGATATATTGATTCACCATCTTTCTTATAACTTATCTCGCGGGATATTTCAATGCTTCCGCTGTTGCCGATACGCATTGGATCATATTCAATCACGGTACGACATGTCTGAACTCCGCCAGGCCATTCCTGGCTCTCCCAGAGAGATAGTTTCACTGAACCGTCTTTTAGTTCAACTTCTGCACGCCCATAAACCGGTGCAGTGAGCCCATGAATAATCCTGGGTTCAAGCTCGATTGCAGTCACCATAGGTGTCATTTTCATTCACCAGCCTTCTTAGTGAATAGTTATAGCTATCGAGTATATAAAAGTTACTATATTTTACTACTATTTAATAGTAACTTGGCTTATAAAAACCAAACATAGGAAAGAGATATATAACCGGAGGGATATTACCATCAGAAATGAACCTTGAAGAGATCAAAGCCAAGATAAACCAGATAAGAGAGGAGAAGGAGAAAATCATACCTCTGACTGAGTGGCTGAAGAGGCAGGTCTACAAGAGGGACGGCTATAAATGCATGAAATGCGGAAGCAAGGATGATGTGTGGATACACCATATAGACCATGACCAGACAAATAATGAGATGACCAACCTCATATCAATGTGCAACAGGTGCAATTCCAAGATGTATAAGGTGAAGAAGATGGGCGAGAAAAAAGGGCGCTCAGATAAGATAAGGAAGACAGACAACCATCTCCAGAGCATGACAAAACCAAGTTACTCAAAAATAAGGATACCTAAATAAGAGTCAGATTTTACAAAAGAGAGAATATGAAAGGAAACTTCAATATTTTTTTACTAAATCATTAATCGAAAAAATACCTTGTTCATTGCACGCACGTATATAGGTATCTTTCTTGTCTAAAGAATCGATTATTTCTTCTACAGAGAGTTCTCCTCTTACCTCACTAGGAACATGGAATCTCACTTCTCTTGGTTCCGAAACAACGCATGTCTCAAGGGAATATCCATGTTTTGTTGCCCAATAAGCCCTATGTCTTCCATTTAGGATATAACCTTCATCATCAATTAAAATTGCAGGTACATTCATTACATTAGCCTTAGGACCAAATCCAAATCTGCTGGTCCTTGTACAAACACGATCTATCCTGGAAATCTTTTTTGGATTTATGTCATACCAATGAGGGATCAAAAGACCTGTTTCAGTGGGTGTCAAGATAGTTTTATACATACAAATACTACTATTTAGTAGTATATAAAGTTTTGGTATTTTTAGTTCAAAGAGAGTCTTTCCTGCCCATCCGAGACTTACTATAGGAATAGCATTGGTCTTAAAACGAGTTAGAAAATTCAAATGCCTC
Source organism: Nanobdellota archaeon (assembly GCA_013335235.1). Classification (GTDB taxonomy): domain Archaea; phylum Nanobdellota; class Nanobdellia; order Woesearchaeales; family GW2011-AR15; genus JAAXVZ01. The sequence continues at coordinate 3,451 of JAAXVZ010000070.1, forward strand.
GGACGGGATTCGAACCCGTGTCTCGGCCTTTCCATCGGTTTAAAGCAAAACCGTCGAGAGGGCCGAATGATTGGCCGGACTACACCACCGAAGCCTGATTTTTTAAAAAGAAAACCTGCTCATATTTAAATATAACCGAACTAGATTTTTACGTTTCTACGCCAGAGTGATGCTTAAATATATCAGAAAAATCCCTGTATCATGCTAATAGACCCAGACTATTCTCCGTTTGACATGGATGAAAAAGCAGAACCCGGGGAGATATCAGAGGTGCTTGAGGGACTATTCTCCGAGAATCCTAGTCTGCACAGCACAATGGCCGCTATATTCGAAGGCTTTCCCGGAGATGTATACTCTATTGTGTCGGATTACCTCCTGCATCAGAAAGACCCTGTCCTTGACCTGCAGCTTGCGAGAACCCTTCTGGCAACAAGCTGCTTCACCCTGGAAAAGGACCCTGAACATAATGGAAATGACTCAGTTCCAGGGATTCCAAACAAGAGGTATATGCGGGCAGCGCACAGGATACTGTCGCAGCTTAGGTCAGAGCGCCTTGAGTCTCCAGAGATATCCTATATACTGGACAACATGAAAAAAGTCAGCTATGCCTTACAGGAAGTGTCCGGATATTTCCTGGATTCAAAGACCTCTCTTTTGATTATAGGAATGAACATCGAGGGAAGGCTTATGATGGAAGATGAGTCTATCCCTATTGTTTCTGACACGAGAACATATTGCCAGGGTGGCTGGGAGAAGCTTAAGCATTATTTCATCTCTGAATATGAGATCATGTTCGACACTAAGCCGACAATGAAAGCATGGGACTTCGTTAGGCTGGCCTGCGAATCAGAATCTATGCACCAATACCTACTTGTCTCCGAGATACAGAGAGAGGCTATAGAGAACCCGCGCAGGATCCTCAAGCCTACAGAAGACCTTGTGAAAATGGCCGCTGTCTCGAGCCTGCATATGATGAGCGATGTCGCGAACAGGACACTGGCTGCTGAGACAATGGATTTCACAGCAGGCTACCATGCAAGCTTCGCAAGGAACGTGAGGATCCTGTCAAGAGGCGGAACGTTCGGGGTTAACCTGATGAGGAACGATAACCTCAATGATTTCGAAGAGATATGCTTCGGTGTCATCAATAATTACCTGGACATGCTGATAACAGGATTCAGGAAAGACACACATATGGAGTGAGGAACATGAACAAGATAGAAAGCATATTCTACTTTGAGATGAATGAGATCCCGACTCTCACGATAGATATCATCAACAAGGGAAAGATTGAATCTAATGTAGAGCAGATATTTCATCCATTCCAATTCGGCTGGGTCGCAAGGAGCGGAGGAGCGCCATCTCCGAAACTCAATAGCAAGCCTGACGGGTTCATGCCTTGGCACGCAACAAAGCCATTGTCAGCATATTCTTCTCCTGACCAGCAGCTAGCTGATTTGACATTAGCAGTTGAAAGGATATATTCACAGCTCTCTTCAGACCAGGTTGTATTTCTTCACCACCAAAGGAAGTTTGACAAATCTGGTGTATTAGTTGTCAATGATAGGACTGCAGTTGTCGAGGCGGTCCTTGGCTGGCCTGAAGCCTTGAGCCATGGAAAAGTAGATCCAATCGCAAGATATGAATTCAGGATGCCAAGCCTATTCCTGAGCCCATTGCAGGTAAAAGGAGACCCATCGTTCTTATCCCAGCAAGAGCTATCTATGATAGGAAGAGATATCGAAAGAAGGCTTGATTATCAAGCATTGCTTGGGTTCATAGGCGACCCTGTGGCAGTCGAGTTCTCATTTGGCGACTACAAATTTGGCTATGGCATAAGCGCCCATGATATCCAGGCAGGCAAGTCGCAGAAGTTCCAGAACTGGTATGACTTGGCAAAATCCATCACAAGCAGGGCAAAGATAAAAGGCGGGACAGGAGGATTGTCCAGTGTCGTGGAAGAGGCATTTGTCAAGACGATGAGCCTGCTTGACAGTTCTCCTCCAGGGACATTTGATCAGGAGATTGAGCTTTTGGCTAGGAAATATGCACTGTCGATGTATGACGGGCCTGTCCCGACAACACTTGGTGCATACCAGTTCGAGAAAGCTGCGCAGCTATTGCTGTCTCCTACAAAAAGCGCTGATAAGATCATGGCATACATGGCTTCAGAGTTTGAGAGGAAACTGATAGAGGAAGGCATCTTTGATGGGACCAATATAGGAGAAGATCCTTTTGCAGACGACTACATGGATTGCATTGAGTTCCTGAGAGAGAGGGGTTACGCTGTTTCTAAGACTGAAAAAGGGGTCGAGGTGATATATCCTACAGAAGCACTGCTGATAAACCAGAAAATCCCGCAGAGGCAGATTATTCAACCTTATTAATCAATTATTAAGATTCTCTATTTGATTACTATTTATAAGTAGTAAAATAAAGTAAGATTTAAATATATGCGCAGGTTCTTGTAATAATATATGGCAATCCATGACTTGATGCAGGCGACATTGACTGATTTACTAAACCCAGGCGTAGAGACGCAAGATATTGGACAGATGAGCACTCAGGACCAGCAGATCTATAGGGCGTTTGTGGATAAGGAATGGAAAGACTCAAAATTTTTTAGGACGCATCCGAAACATTACAGAGTCAATTCTGAATCAGCAAATAAACCAATAAAATCATTGGCTGCAAATACTGATAAACTGTTCGAATTCCAACGGATAATTTCTGATGAAACATATTTAGACGTATTAACCAAAGCAGACGTGAATCCGGAGATGGTTCAATTGTTTGTACAAGAACCGGAGGACCTTATTAACATATATGCAGCAATGAGAGACAAGGTAGCTGAGCAGATAGTGGCCTATGCTCACCAAATTGGAAATGAATTAGGCCAGGATCCTGCAAGGGTAGTCCTGTCAAAGGTCAATAGGGAGGATATATATAGGAGGATTTTCCCAACCCGCGATCATTTTGAGTTTTATGCCACACTTGAAGCTTCATATTCTACACTGGCATTTAATACGCTTTCATTACTGACACATGAACTGCTCGAGCATGACAGTAATATCGGCAGAGGTGATTGGATGTTAGAAGCGTCAATTTTCCTGACGCAGAAGTTTGCAAGCAGGCTTCTTCCGACACAAGAGGAGAATGTTGCATTTCTAAAAGACAGCATAGCGTATAATACATCCTTTCGCTTGCGGCTGTGTTATACGCTATGCTGTCTTTTAGAA
>JAAXVZ010000292.1 GCA_013335235.1 Nanobdellota archaeon
TGTCACTGACCATGGAATAGAATTTCCCCCTGTTATAGATCTCATAAGGGAAAGTGAAAAAAGTGCACAGGGTCTTCTTATGGTCTATATCTGCGCCTGTCTCCTCTGAGAAGCGCACCATGCAGTCTTTTATTGAATTTGACGATCTCTCTCCATGGAACTCGCTTATAGCTGTCTGTGCGTTCCTGCCTGTGTGGAAAAAGGTGTCCATGGAATACTTATACTCACCTTTCTCCTGGCTATAAGAAACAAAGATAAGCGCAAACTTGGATATGTAGCCTGACATCACTGTGTCCCTGTAGATGTTCCATGGGTCCAGCTTCTTGCCGAAGATGCCGCTCTGCGGATAGGGATATAACAGCCTGTCGACCGCACTAAAATTGACCGCCTTTAGGCCTACAGTCTCAACCGGTTTCTTGAGATAATTGTATATGGCAAGTATTGCCATGTCGCGCTTTGGCCTGTCTTTTACCTCTGTAAGCTCCTCTTTCCCTGCACATGCAGTCAATGCGTCAAGGATGACCTGGCTGTTTTTTATGAACGAATCAAGGACCCTATGATATTCTGTGACAACTGACTGTATGTTGCCTATGCCGGCTAGCAGATGAGGCCTTATCAGCTCTGGATTCCTTAGCTTCTGATAATCCTGCAATGGCTGTTTTTCCGCAGATATAGCCTTATCCAATGAATCTAGCGAGTTAAGGAACGCTCTCTCCTCATCCAGGATAGACATTATCAGCCCGATTGCTTTTTCCCTGGACTCATCTTTTATCTTGTCAGAAAGCAGGTCTCTCCACTGGAAAACAATCCTGCTGTTCTTTATTATCACTGCAGGATCATCTGTAACGCCAAGCTCAAGCCCAAACCGTTTCACATTCCTGTTATGGTCCTTGATCTTCTGCCTATAGTCTGTCCCAAGAAGGTTTGTCATGTATTTCAGCAGCCCGGTAAGGAGAGCATCCTCTGACTTCAGGGTCTTGAGGCTGGTCTTGAGGAACCTGTTTGTCAGCTGCAGATTAAGTATATCCTCATCTGTTACACCCTTGCCTTGGTCAAGTTTTTTCAGGCACTCATTCTGTTTATCATGCTTCTGATAGAGGTTGACCAGGAACTGGTCTATCTCTCCCATGATGGCAAGCGTCCCTGCCCTGGCATCTGCAATAGGGGCAGCTGCCGGCTTTGAAGATGAGAATAGTCCCATTTTTGCATGATTAAGAGTAAGCTGCCTAATAAATCATTTGATTTTCCAGGCAGACAGCTGGATAGCGGGACCCAGATGCCAATGCATGGGAAACGCATATTTTAAAAACACCCTGCACTTCTACAGCCTGGGGGTCATATGGTTGTTTCACAGATAAAAAAAAGAGATGGGACAATAGTCTCATTCAAGCCTTCTAAGGTCGCAAGCGCTCTTGAGAAGACTATGCTCGCTGTGAGCGTAGAGAATGATGTATTGTTAAAGGAATTGACTGATAAGGTCATAGCAAAGCTAAATGAAGGGAAGCTGCCTGACTTTGTCCCGACTGTCGAGGAGATCCAAGACGTAGTAGAGACCGTCCTGATAAATGAAGGCCATGCCCAGTTCGCGAAAGCATATATCCTTTACAGGCAGAAGAGAGCTGAACTCAGGAAAGAGAAGCAGAATATATTAGGCAGGCTAGATGACTCAAAGCTTTCTGTAAACGGCCTTCTTGTTGCAAAATCAAGATACTTGCAGATACTCCCGAACGGAGTCATAGAGACACCTAAAGAGATGTTCTTCAGGGTTGCGAAAGCAGTATCGAACGCTGAAAAGAAATATAATAAGACACCTGAATACATGGCTGAGCTGGAAGAGGATTTCCTGGAGATATTGTCCAGCCTGGAGTTTGTCCCCAGCGGAAGGATCCTAGCGAATGCTGGAACCCAGAAGGGCATGCTCTACAGCAGCTTTGTTATACCAATAGAAGACAGCATGAAGGGGATCTTCCGTGCGCTATATGACAAGGCTCTTGTCCAGCGCCTTGGAGGAGGTACAGGCTTTT
>JAAXVZ010000293.1:0-1174 GCA_013335235.1 Nanobdellota archaeon
CTGTTGATTTTGGCATACGAGCAAACACTGAAACTATTATAAAGAGAGATATTGACATATACATAGATGCACCATGAGGAAAGAACTCATATCCGAGCTGAAACGCGCTTTCACCTACCTGAAAGACAGGACAAGGATAATCCTGTTATGCCTGGTCCTATTAGTCATAGGTACAATGTTCTATAACATATTCAAAGCTGCCTTTTTCATAGTGCTCCTAACTGCTGTTGCCGGTGTCTCCAAGGTATACCATAGGTTCTTCAAAAGCTCCGTAGGAGTAGATTTTGTTCTATTCTCAACTATAATTGTAGCGATCGCTTACAAGAATATAATGTTCACAATGATAACAGGCTGGACAAGCCTGATAGTGGCTGATACCTTAGGCTCACGGTTCTCCCACACCTCAATTATCAGCCTGATTGGGCTTAGCGCTGTCGCAGTCATATCTCCGCTCCTATCTCCTTTGCCAATCATTTACTGGGCAGTACTGCTGACGCTCATTTTCCAAGTGATTGCTGCAGCACTATATAGCATAATGGGAAGCGGGCTGGACAGGCTCGCGGTTTTCCTTGTGACGCACGCTCTCTTCAATTATTTCCTGATATTTTCCTTTGCAGAGGAAATAATCTTGTTCATAAGATGAAGCGGAACAGCTAAAAACCTGACGAAAAGCAAATGACCTGCGATATAGTACAGGACCTTAATGCTTTTCCCCTGCTCTGGCATGCCTGAACCATAAACATTTCTGAGCACACTGCGAACAGGGTTTTCGAATATTCAAACAGACATAACGGTATCTCTTTCGTTCTTATGTTCAAAATGCTTGGCATCATTAACAAATCTTGAAAATAAAGAATATTAAAAAAGGAGTAACCTGGCTGTTTGAAAAAAATAAAAAAATTATTTATATTTGACGTGTACATCCACACCTTTGTCTGCCTGAAGCACTATGGTCGGGCCTCTCTCTCCCTCTGCCGGCGCATCTGACTTTGTTTCCTTTGATGGTGCTGATGCCTTGGTCTTAGACGCTTTCGGTTTCGAAGCAGGCTTGGCAGCCGGCTTTTTCTTCTCAGCAGGCAAGGGCTTTGGCTCTTTGAGTTCTGGCCTGAGCTTCTTAACTTCTTTTGATTTCTTCTTCCCTGCAGATACAAAATCGCTCTCAAGATTTGCAAAC
>JAAXVZ010000293.1:1184-1991 GCA_013335235.1 Nanobdellota archaeon
CTCTTTCTCCACATCAACAAAGGAATCCTTTGGTTTCTTAACCTTTGATTTCTTTTGCTTTGGCTTGGCTAGCTTGGCTTTCTTTGCGACACTTTTTGCAGTAAACTTCTTTTTCGGCTTTGCGTCTGACTTCTTTTTTGACACCTTCTGTTTTGGAGGCGCAATGACAGGCATAGGCTCTGGCTCCTTTGCAACCTCTTTCACAATAGGCTGCTCTACTGTCACTATCCTAACAGGCTTGATAATGTGGGTCTGCTCATGAACATTGACCTGCGGCATCTGGACATTGCCCTTAGCTTCCTTATAATAACCTGTATATTTAATCATGTCATTTATGACCATCTCTATCAGCTTGTGGTCCTTCCAACCCTTGGAAACCAGCGTGTCCCTTATCTGTGTAGGGCTCATGCCTTTCTTGATTGCCCACAAAGTATAGTTCTGGAGCTTGAATACATCCGGCGCGAATTTCTTCAGATAGAAGGTATCTGCATCCTCTTCAAGCTCTGCAATCGAAGCCTCAAACTTGCCTATATCCGCAGATTCAAGTGTCTCATACTTCTTGATATCCTCTATATCTTCCTTCTCTTCCTGCGCAAGTTTCTCCAGTTCTTCAAGCTCTTTCCTCTCCTCGAGGCTCATCCGCTGGAGTTTCTGAAGCTGAATCATGATTAGGACAAGCAACACCAAAAACAGCACTACCAGAAAAAGAAATATTTCCGGAAGCGGCATATTTATACCGAATATATACATTTTTTCACCTCATTTTTTATCTAAGATCGACACTCACCGTGCTATGCTCTTCTTCAT
>JAAXVZ010000071.1 GCA_013335235.1 Nanobdellota archaeon
ATAATATTGGATAAGAGAGGGAATGAGATAAAAAGACAGAACCTTGAGACACTTTTCCTCAAGGCGATCCAAAATGAATAAGCTCCTAGTGCCAATGCTAAAAGAGGAATGGAGAGCCCATTCAGCGTTCTTTGGCAGCTTCATGTTCGCATTGTTCCCCTTGATGATACTAGCCGCATCATTCATAGGAACTGTATTTGCTTCAGACATTCTTAAGGCGATCCCGGCAAGCGATATCCTGCTCATGCTCTGCTATCTATATGTCATGATTGGCACATCTGCAGGCTCATTCGGCCTTCTTGGAAGAGAGGCCATGAACAGGCGCTTTGGCCAGGCAAGCCTCCTGGCATATTCTTCAAGGACACTGCCCATCTCCGAGAAAGAGATATTTCTGTCATTCATCATAAAAGAATTCTGCTATTATATCGTGTATTGGATACTTCCGTTGCCGCTAGGGTTCGCACTTGGTTCCTTGGCGTCTCATATGCCTGTATCCTTTGCTTATTTCTTACTGGTTTCATTTACTGTATCGTTCCTGATAGGTCTGTCCCTGTCTTTTGTGCTGTCTACTATATTTGTCCATACAAGCAAGAGATTCTTCTCAGTGATTGTATTCCTGCTGCTTGCCGCTTTCATATTATTCAATAGATACCTGGACCTTATCCCAACCTACCGGTTCCTCATTGCAAAAGACCATGGAGCACTGATTCTTCCAATACTTGCGTCTGTATTCTTTTCAGGCATCTCGATACTCTTCCTGAAACTGGATTTCCCAGTAGATAAACGGCCATGGAAAGAGATGCTATCTAAAATCAGCATGATTCCAGGATTATCTGTTGTATCTTCGAAAGACCTAATTGACCTCTGGAGGAGCGAAGGCGGGTTTGGCAAGATATTGTTCTCAATGCTCTTGCCTTCTCTTGCGCTCTGGAAAATCATAGAGATATTCACAGAGAAGGTAGTCCCGGCCAATTTCCTCACAATGTTCACTATAGCCTTTGCTATGCTCGCGCCAAACATATATAACTGGCTCACAGAGTTCGACACTTACGGGAACTATGCGTTCCTGCCAGTTCTTCCTTCAGACCTTATCAAATCGAAGTTCAAGACCTTCATCTACATCAACCTGCTCTCTTTTCTGGTTGTTGTCGGTGTGGCGCTTGCGCGCCAGGATATCGGCAATTTAGCCAGCTCACTGCTATGCATCACCGGGCTTTCTATATGGTCCGCATCCGTGATAGTCTATCTGACAGGGCTATCTCCGAACGTGCTTCTTTACAGCCCTAAGATATTTATCCTGTATATACTATTTCATCTTCCAGTGACTGTCGGCTTCCTTGTGCTTTCTGTGTTCAATACGCAATATATGGCATTCTGCGTATTCATGGTAATCCCTGCATTATTTCTGCTGAAGAAATCATTTTCTAAGTGGGACAATGCTGAGCAAGTCGCGTATTGAGCCGAGGTTTGGCATATCGTGCGTATTGCTTTAAATAAAAGAACAATTTTTTCCAGATAAATGACAAGTGTTTTGATAGTTGAGGATGTTCCGTCATGGATTGAGACTGAAACAGATTTCTTGAAATCCCTAGATTATGATGTCTCTTCTTGTTTCAATGCAACAGAAGCCCTGAAAATCCTTAAGGAAAAGCAATTTGATCTTGTGATAAGCGATCTGCATATGGGTGGCCCTGAAGCAAATGGGGATTATCTCCTTGAGCAGATTATTGAGAATAATATTCCTATCAGGTTTGCCTTGGCGAGTGGAACAATGACGCCGATGGACAAGGACACATTCAGGGAGAACATCCCTTTTATAGGCTACCTATCTAAAGATGATTTCCATGACAGGACAGGCTTAAATAAGGATAATATAGCATATATACTGCTCCAAGGGATTCCGGATTACTCTAAATTGCCAAATCGAAATAGATATGTCGATTGGTTAAAGCAGTTCAAAGAGAGACCTGCGCCAGATGGTATCAGGATTTATGCAGATAGGGTGAAAGGCAGGATTCTCAGATTAGCCAGGCATTTTGAGAAGGAATTAAGCGCTATACCAAGTGAAAACGGCAATGTATACCAGTTACTATCGAATTATAGCTTCTTTGGGCCAGAAGAAAGACAGCCTGGAATAGAGAGGAAGACAAAGATAAATCTCCACACAATGAAGAACCTGCTTAAGGATCTTGGGGAAAGGCACTTAGACAATTGCCCTGAATTAAAACAGGAGGTCCTGAGCGTATCAGATGAGATAGCGGTCCTGATTAATATACCTAATGAAAGAGATATGAGCCTATCTGAAGTAGTGAATAGAGCCAAATCGAATCTGGCAGTATTGTTCAATGATAGCATGATCCAAGGCTATATCCAACCAAATATCATGGTTGATAATCCTGGCCCATACATCGATGCAATCCATTTACTGATGGAAAACGCTTTGGAAGCTGTTGCTCAGAAAAGCTGGAGAAGCATTTACCTGAAGTTCGACAAAGGAAGACTGATAATCGAGAACGATGGCGCCCTGCCTGATTTCATAGATGGAGATGGGAACCCGATCCTTGACAGGATAAGATCAAGCAAATCCTTTGGCACAGGCTATGGTATCAAGACTGCCTTAAACCAGATAGAGCAGGCAGGAGGGAAACTGACGTATAAGACTGGCGCAAAGACAGTACAGGCAATCCTTGAGATACCCACATATTCAAGGCCTTATAGCTTTCCTTCTGGTGTAGAAAAAAAGGTCCTGTTCTATGATCACTCAGGACAGAGATTCAGCTTCCTAGAAAGCATGGACCATTCAGGCGAATTGCCAGGCTGCCAAGTTGAGTTCCATTTACGGGGAGGATTCGACGGGTTCAAAGAGATTGATTTCAAGAGCTATGATATCATATTCGCCCATGTAGGTGGGCTGAACAGCGCTTTTGCAGAGAAACTGGCAAAAGAGAATCCAAAGGCAAAATTGATTATGGTATCTGGTTCTTATGAGAACGAATTGACCATCAGCGACGCATCATGGTATTCTACTTATAGAGAATTCATGGGTGGGCCGCTAGGTCCAAGGATATATGAGAATGCAACATGGTTCAGAGAGGCTCCTGGGATGGAGACCATCAAGAGCATAATATACTTCTAGCGCATCCTGCTCGTATTCAGCAGCATTTGATTGTGTGTTTATATATAAAAGAATTTTACCACAGGGAATGATTAGAAAAGCGCTCCTGTACACAGGCCTGATTGTGTCTACATTGCTGTACACGTCCTGTATTCAGGCTAGCCATGACCGTGTCATGGGGCAAGCAGGAGTATATATTGGCAACCTGCACACGCATACGACCGGCAGCGATGACGGGAAAAATACCTACCGTGAGATGGTCGATGAAGCAATTAGGCTAGGTTATGATTTCCTTGTGATAACTGACCACCATTCTATCAGTTTAGATACCAGATTCCGATGTGCAAATGAAAAAGATATCCTTTGTGTAATAGGGGAAGAGATATCGACTGATGAAGTCCATATATTGGCTATAGATATCAAGAACGCAATCCCCTATGGCACAAGTGCGCAAGAGACAATAGATAGGATACACGCTCAAGGTGGAATTGCAATCGCAGCCCACCTTAATGACCCAAAATATGGTACAGACTGGACCTATCTTGATCAGCTGAAAGATATAGATGCTTACGAGTATACTCCTATCCTTGGCCAGGAATGGTATGATGCAATTCTTTTCAGGCAAGGCACACCTGTTGTGTTGGACTCTGATGCCCATTCAACTGAGGCACTGAAAAATGTTGCAAACAGCTGCACATTAGAAGAGCTGAGCATAGAAGGGTTAAAGCAAGCTATAAAAAAAGGGATGTGCACAGTGTATTTCCCTTGAATCTAACACAGATTATTTGCAATACTCCTCAGGTGCTGCATCTAGCCCATCCAGGCTAAACACAACAGGCGTACAGGTACCTTCTGTCTCTTCAGATCTTATTGCTCCATATGTATTCCCAACAGCGATATTATTTCGCGCAACCCAGTCTGCAGACGGGTTCTCACCAGCATAGAGGGTAAATGAGTTTGTATCGCTCCATTCTGGAAATTTATAGTTTTTTGTGCTATCAGGATTGTTCGGTGTGAATCTGAAAACCACCTTTTTTGGGCTGTCGGGACAATTATAGTCCTCCGGAGGCGCATCTGAGATAGAGATTATCTCTGCCTTACCATCTATTCTATTATATGTGCATCCTCCGCCAGATCTTTGTTCAGGGACGCAAGATGTCACTGCCAACATCATTACAAGAATTGAATATGCTATTGTGTTTTTCATACCGTAGCTAGAAAGACCTTGCTATATATATTTTGCTGGGAATGCCGGGACAGCGCTATTTTTTTGGATTGAATGAATAAGGATTATCCTGCCTGCCAGAATTATAAAGAAAACATATTTATTAGGCATCGCTAATCAGCATATATGCTGTCCGTCACAAGCCGCAGCTTTGCAAAGGAGAAGATATATCTTGCAATAATCTTTGCGCTATCTGTATTTGGGACCTACAGCAATTATCTTATCCTGGCTGAAGACACTCAGCCCCTGGTTTATGATCAGACAGTCATTCATGCAATCAGCACAGCTTTCTTTAAAGTTATGGCTGAAGGGGATGCAGATTCCTTCTTCAGGCTGTATTTGAACTATAACTACGGCTATCCCCCGCTGGTTGCATTCCAGGCAATCCCTGCATATTACCTCTTTGGAATAAGCCAGGACATCCATGCGCTGTCAAACTCAGCCTACATATTGATTATGCTACTTGCCATATATTTTCTTGGAAAGAAGATGATCAGTACAGATGTTGGCATGATTAGCTCTGTACTTGTTTTTTCAATGCCTTATTTCCTGCCATCGTCACGTGTCATATTGCCTGACTTCGGACATAGCTCTCTTATTGTGGCTGCCATTGCGGCATTGTTATATTCAGACTGCTTTGAGGACGCATCAATGTCGCTTGTATTCGGTGCAGCAGCAGGCCTGGCGATGCTGATGAGATTTACCGCTGTGATCTATATCCTCCCGTTCCTGGCAATACTAATATGGAAGCAGCTGTCTCACCGCAGAAGGCTTGGCAAAAATATGGTCCATAATATTGCCTTGGCAGGAATCCCTTTTTTAATACTAATCTCCTTGTGGTATCCATTTAATACCAGCATCCTTTTGCAGAATACTGAGGAGATGGCATATTATTCAGAGTCCATATCCCGTTCAATTCCACCATTAGAGAGGCCATTTATGAGGCTCATAGGATATAACACCGGCCTGATGCGTGCGTCAAGCATGTATTATGCTCTTCTTGCTTTTTTTATATCCGTCGGACTCCTGGTGGATTCATTTGGCAGAAACAAGACGCTAACATCAAGAGAATTCATTGCTGCGGCTGCTGCGCCACTTATCCCCTTGCTTGGGTTCCTGCCATCTGTAAGATACCTGTTCCCGCTGATCCCTCTCCTTTCAATCGCTGCAGTTGCTGGAGCATACTGGACCTATACGTCACTCGTGGATAAGAAGATGTTGAAACCCAACCCTGCAATATTCATCTGCTGCTCATTATCAGTGATATTGGTTTTGCCAAGCATATCTCCTGCTGGTGCGCAGAACAGTTTTGATCTGCTCAATACCCCTATGAAAATCGATAGCAAGGAAAGTGAGATTTCGTCAATAATCCATAACATAATCCAAGATAAGGATATTGCTGCGCCAAAGGTACTGCTGATGCAGGATTCATCTACAGCATTTAACTTGGTGACAAGGCTAGGCGCTCTAGGTTACTCTGTGCAACCCCTCACGTTCTGCATAGCAGAAAGCCAGGCTGAGGATTTCTATAGTTACTGCAGGCTGAATAGGGCAGTATCTGCAAATGATTTCTGCTCATATGATCTAATAGTCGACTCGGACCGCAACCTCAACGAGCCAGGGCTCATTCAGCTGAAAGAGGCATTTCCTGAAAGGGCGGAGTATCTGGCTGAATCGTTGGAAACTATCGGCCGCTGCAAGCCGGGCTATACACTAGCCACTACTGTTAAAAATGTCCCTTCTATAGAGTATGACAAAAGAGGGTCTGGCGAGGTAGTCTATTCAGACCTATATATATATGCAAGAAAATGAGAAGAACTACAAGCGCACATTAATGAGGGGCAGCAGCCATTCGTCAGATCTTAGTTATTCTTTTATTGAGGCCTCCTTCAATGCGCTCCTTTTTGCTTCCTTAAAGAGATTTACATGCCAAATCTTCTTATAAATGGGCTTTCCTATTGATTCCTTGATAACAACTACAAAAGCGTGCTCTGTTAACGGCGTAAGTTTGAATTTCCGAAAACGATAGTTTTGACCCCTCGCATCCTTTTGTTTCGTGTCTATAGAGTATACCTTACCCCTCTTTACTTTGTAATAAACCTTGTAGTCAGAAATTCCCCCACTATCGTCACAGTAATCTCCAATAAAAACATAAAGTACATTGCAGAGATCGGAAGAGCA
>JAAXVZ010000294.1 GCA_013335235.1 Nanobdellota archaeon
TGAAGATGCAGAGGTCTATGGTTTCCAGACTAACTGGTCTGATTACAAGGCTGAGTTCAAGGAATTCTCTGTGATTAAGTAAGAAGTAGGCTCCCACTGCATTCTCTTGGGGAGGGGTATCTTGAAGAAAGGACAGCAGGAGCCATGAGTATGAAAGGGGCGCTTTTCGCGCCCCTAGTTGGTCTCTCCCTCTTTGTTTGGGTTGGGGTGGGTTAACTAGAAGAGAGGGAGGGATATCGTGATGTCTGTGAGTCGTCCTTAAGGGGAAACTTAAGGAGTTAGCTCCTCTCGCGTTTTGGGTTGGGGTGGGGTTAGAAGACTCGAGAGGAGCCTACCTGATCATTACTTTTTGACGTCGAGTGGCGGCCTGCGCAGCTCCTGGAGCCACATCAAGCCGATCCTCATCATGTTCTTGTTGAATTTCTCTGATAGTGAATATGTCTTCTTGTAAAGGTCATAATCTATGATACCCATGCTCTTCATCGGCGTCAGTATCCTGTCATAGAACTGTCGCTTGTTGTAGCTTATCTTGACTTTCTTGCCCCTGTATTCAGGCTCATCAAGTACTGTGATCAGCTCTCCGTCATGGAGCTGGGTTGCGAACATGCTCATCTCGGTCTTGCCTATCTCTCCGCGGTTCTCTTTCATGTGCCTGACCAAAAGCTTCGCCACAATGACTTGCTGCTTTGTCGCGAACATCACTTCGTAGATGTCTTCTGGCAGGTTGAACTGGTCGAATAACAAAACCATATCAATATAGATGTGGATACTAATATATAAATGTTGCGATTTAGGAAACTGGTATACTAAAATGTATATTTGTTGTTAGATGTGTTTAGAGAGTTAAGGGCGGTTAAATATGTCTTGCCTGGGCGTGTCATATGCATCTTGCATCTATAGCTTGTTAATGGCATGTATTGCTCCTCTAGATCGCGTTATAGATTAATGCCATTAGGCCTTCTATATGCAGAATCGACTATGAGGTCAAACTCTCTCCAGTCTTTCCTTATCCCCTGATTGTATGCTTTAAAAGATTGCTCTAGCAGGTAGCATCTTCCCAAATCAAATAGGTATGGCTGCCCTGTTTCCTGATGCTGGATGAGATTATAGATATGGTCTGGCCTGTCATTGTGCCATTCAATCATGTCAAGCCCAGAAATCCCTCTTTCATGCAGCTTAAGTATGCATCTCCTGAATGATTCTATGGCCTCAAAATCTTTTATGCCATGGAACCCTGCTATATCTGTGCCAGGTATGTATTCCCTTTCAAACATAACATAATCCTGTGTGGCCAGATTTGTATGAAAATGCAGGTTAATCCACTTGCTTGCGTTTGAAAGCGAAAACATTTCATATCTTAATATCCTGGCGATGCCTGAGATATCGGAGACTAGCATAAGCGCATCTGCGTCATTCTTTATGTTCCTATATTTTGCTTCTTCACTCTTCTCAGCTATCTTCACTACGCTTCTTGAGTCTCCCTTGTATGCTATATAGCTTTCAGTCATGCCTTTAGGCAGAGGTTCAAGGACTGGGAACCCTAGCTTAGCAAGCAGTTCCTCTTTTGAGACTTTATGTCTGTCCACACATGCAGAGGGAAGTCAGTTATATTTAAAGACTTAAGAGAAAAATGATTTTATCTTTCCCATATCGGTGCTAACCACCATATCCCAATCTGTTGGAAAGCACCTCTTATACTGAGGCCAGGCATACCTCTCGTCTAAAAACACAATAAGGCCTTTATCTGTCTCTGACCTTATGCATCTTCCTGCATTCTGAAGTGTCTTGTTGAAGGCTGGGAACAGGTATCCGTAGTCCCAGCCTTTCCTGAACTTCTTGTCGAAATAGTCTATCAGTGACTTTGTCTCAAGGTCAGGAGCGCTGAGTGGCAGCCCTACTACAAAAACAGCCTTCAATAAATCTCCTGGCAGGTCTATGCCTTCGCCGAATCTTCCGGCAGCGACAGCCAGGAGGACTGCGCCAG
>JAAXVZ010000295.1:0-1604 GCA_013335235.1 Nanobdellota archaeon
TTGCAGCAATAATAGAATCCGACACCGGATAATATGGCTTCAACTACATTAAAGAAGGAAAGCATACCTATTTCCTTAAGACGCGCATCCCAACCATATCAAAATCCTTCTTAGCAGCCTTCTTTTGCCTGATGCTCGTGTTTTTCTCAGCAGGTACAATAATGGAAGATATAGACAACGCTGTCAAGCTGACACGTGATAATACAAGAACTGTCTCAAAAGAATGGATAGAGGAAAACATACCAGAAGGCTCAAAGATCGCATATGAATTCTTCTCACCTCAGCTTAGCGTATATCCTAAGCGCAGGTTTGAGCTTATGGATCTTGGCAAGGGGTATATCGTAGACAACGATTATCAATTCTATGTTAATCAATCTGTGGAATATATCATCATTTCCGACCACATGAAGAAGAGAGATTATGAAGAGCCTGAAAAATACAGCCTGCAGATATCAAGATATGAGGAGCTGGCGAAAAAAGCCAGGTTGATACAGCTTTTTGATAATGCTGATAACCCTGGCCCCATCATAGAGATATACCGATTGCAGTGATAAGATATCTTTAATCACTAAGTTATGCAATGTAGGCCTGATAATATAACTGTATCACATGAACCTTAAGATTATAGGCGCAATATTAGTAAAGACCCAATAGTTCATCAGCACATGCGTGCAGAAGAACACTAAGCTGGATACGATCCTGCTCCCAAGCAGTACATATAATGGCAGAATTATTGCATCATAAAGTATTGTCATGAAGACCCCGAGATGCACGATAGGTATGTCTGAAAGCAGCGGAGTTATCGCTCCGATCAAGGGAAGTGTCAGGACAGAGACAAAAGAAGACGGCTTGATATTGCCGCTCAGGGCAAAAGCGCCGATTATCGATGCAGCACCGACAAACACACCGTAATGGCTGCCATACCTGAGCCCTGCAAGGACTGTTCCCAGCATGCAGAGCTCAAAGCCAATATAGCTTGAATACTTGAAATACCTCTGGTAGACCATTGAGATCGAGCCTAGACCTATGAAAAAAAGAGAGAAGAACAGCCGTTTATAGACCATGGCGACAAAGATCCCGAAGAGGCCTGCGATGATGCTTGCAAGGAGCCATTTCCTATCCTTGAACACATGCTCGACAAGATCGCTCGAGAACCTAAGCCCTTTGTAGACCACGTTCTGTTTCCTGTACCTGTGCATGCCTTCTGTCAATAGAAGTCCGTTATTAAATATTTGTTCTAACTGGTGTTCAGATAATCCTGCTGTGCAAACCTGAACCATGCACTTTGCCATGGAACCAGGTTTGATAATTAGTTCCTGCATGCGCATATATATCACTAGGATCATGCAAATAGTGGACCGCATAGCGTTTAGGCACCTGTCCCAAAAACTATTTAAGCTTCGGTCTACACATCCCTTTAATGGGAAAAAGAGGCAGGCCAGTTGCATCTATCATCCGCGACAATATTGCCGAGATACTGTTCCATATGGGAAGGGCTTATGGATATGACATATATAAGGTATATGCAGCTGTTTACCCTAAAGCCACGATGAGGTCTATATATTATCACCTGAAGAAAGGAGTGGATATAGGTGAGTTTGATA
>JAAXVZ010000295.1:1614-1984 GCA_013335235.1 Nanobdellota archaeon
GAAGAGGTAGCAGTAGAGCACGGAAACTATTCCTGGGGAGACAGTGTCCAGAAGACATATTATAAGCTAAAGAGTGCCAGCCCAAAAGGCAACGAGAAAGTGAGGGATTACCTTGATAAGACCAGAGCTGCTTGAGTATATACAGAAAGTCAAGGCAATGGGCTATGACGACAAGAAGATAGAAGAGACACTTCTTGCCAAAGGATATCCGAAAGCGATGATTGAAGAGGCAGAGAAAGAGCTCATGCCAAAGCCTGAAGTGAAAAAAGCCATTCCAGTAAAGGCAGGAAAAGAGCTTATTCAAAAGCTGAAAGAGAGAAAATCAAGTATAATCCTGTATACAGGGATAATCGCCGGTTTCCTGGTTTTC
>JAAXVZ010000296.1 GCA_013335235.1 Nanobdellota archaeon
AGGTTCTCTAACCTTGACAAAAAGAAGATTGATCTTAGCTATAAGGTGAAAAAGGAAATCCCGGAATCCTGCCTGAAGCAGATAAGGGGGCTTCCTATTGAAGGGCTTATCAATATGCAAAAGGAATCAAGCTTTGAAAAATATGTGTTCCCTATGCTGATAATAGGTGCGATAATCTCACTTGGCATCTATATCCAGAAATTCACTAAAGACCCTAAACTCTCCGATGAAAAGAACGAAAAGAAGAAAGATAATAAGATTGCAGGGAATGTTGATGCTAAACCTGTTCAGGACGATCTCTTTCTCGGAAAGCCTATCGCTGACAAACCGGCCAAAAGCAAGCCAGTCCAGGAAGAGGATTTCATGGAAGGTGTTGTCCACCAATACCTTGGAGAACTGGCTGAGAAGAAGATAACAAAGAAGGCGGACGCTTTTGTCTATCTTGCAGAGAAAGATACCTTGTCTAAAGAGAGCATTGAAAGGATACTCGAAGAAGGGAAGTTCAAGTAGCTTTCTCGCCCCATCTCGCAATACTGTGCAGGCACTCAAGCGCTTTCATCAAATCCCTTTCTTTGAGTATGAATATATGCTCGCTTCCGCAGATCATACCATCCCGGATAGAGATGTTATTCAACGCAAGCTCACTGGCAAGCGCTGCAAATACACCGGGTGTCTCTATCACATCTTCAGTGTAGATCAAGCTGATCTCGCCTAGTTTCGTGTCTCTTGCTATGATATCCTTATCTGAGAAGAATTTCTCTACCATCTGGCGGTTCTCATCATCCACTACTATCTTTATGAACTGGTTAACTTCAAGTATCCTCAGGATATCTGAGCGTGAGAAGTCTATCTTGTCGTACAGCTTGATGAGCCCTTTCCTGACATCCATATCTTTCTTGAATAAGAATGAGGCCATCCTGCTCCGTGATGACACTTTTGCCGCAGCGATTCGGCTATAGAGGCTTTTCACTTCCTCCTTTGTATCATCTGTCTTATATCTCCTGATAGAGCTGATCACAGCGTCCAGACTTCCGGAGAGCCCAAGGCATCTATGGATGTAAGATGCGAGGGCTCTTGTGTTGATGAATCCTCTTGACAGGCCTCGTCTTATCGACACATCATGGCTTATGAAGTTTGTCACTTGGTCATGTATATTTGTCATAATACTCTCAAATGTGTCAATGCTTATTAAATTTGCTAATTTATGTCATATTGTATAAAAGGTGATTTTTTCTCTTGTACTGCAGGTGATTGAAGATGGATTTTGAGTATTATCCGCAATATGACGTGCACCAGCTGCCGGGGCTTGGCAGGAGGAACATAGGTCAGTTCCTTGAGACTGTCCTTTTTTTCCTGGATACAGGGATACCTGATCTCTCCAAGAGGGCCGAAGGTGATCTGAGAGCCTGGAGAGATGGCTGGGTCAATGGGACTTATCGTGTCCTGAGGTGCGAGAGAGATGATGACGGCTGCCTGGTAGATTATGTCTTCATGGAAGTTGAAGCAGTAAACGAGGGATATGCGATGAAGGTCCTGCCAGGTTCAAACTTCCTCCATAAGCTGGCTGCAAGACCTGGTGACGGATGCAAGAGCTATTTAGATATGATGCTCCAGGATGCCCTGAAGATATGAAACTTTAAAAACAGCGCAATTTTCCATAGTCTACAAGGGGCTATGGTGTAGCTTGGCTATCACACGAGGCTGGGGGTCTTGTAACCCCGGTTCAAATCCGGGTAGCCCCACTTTCTCATTTATGCTTCACATCTGATGTCTCATCGAACCGGATTTGAACACACGTTCGCTGGCGCTCTCGTGCAGTTCCCTTTGGTCACTGAATCCGGGTAGCCCATTTTTCCTAGTGAGCTTGAGCAAAGCGAAACTCATACTTTGCTCCTCTGCTTAGTAAAGCAGAGCTGTGGTAGCCCCACTTTCTCTATTTGTAAAAAAGGGTAGAAAAAAGGTTGACCCTCAA
>JAAXVZ010000297.1 GCA_013335235.1 Nanobdellota archaeon
TTTCGCTCAGGGTGTATGGCAAATTCAATAATCTTAGAGCAAATACTAAAAGCAAGAGCAACAACACAAGTCTCTGAGGAGAATGGTGTACAAATTAACACCGCGGATGATAAATTAAGGGTATTCTCTGTTGTCCAGAGCGGGAAGCTAAATGGTTTGGTTTATTTAACGCATACACATGACAGTTTACCCACGAAGCAACAAGTTCAAGCTTCTATGCAGTTTATGAGCACATTGCTAACCAAGGACATTACGGCACAGCCTGGGTTTGCTATTGTTCTGCCAGAATCCAGGGACAGTTTTGAATCTGAGACATTAGTATGGTCTTATTTTGAAAAGGGATTTTATAGGTCGATTACAGGCCCCACAACACCAATGTACGCATTCAGCCAGAGAGAGATTGCGCAGGCAAGATTATATGACAAAATACTTACACAGGTTGGGCTTGCGCATTCATTTGACGTTGGAAGACCAATCGTAATTCGACCAAATCAAACTCCTAAGCTTGATATAGCCACATTAGCAGAGGTTTATGAAACCCTTAGGACAAGTAATGTGCCGTTCTCTTTTGAATTTGGGCATATATGCAAAGGGGCATCATCTGAATTTTCTGTCCGAGATGGAAAGAGTCAACACACAGATTATAGTATTCGACCAAATGGGAATGGTTTGACATATAAGCAGAGCCCTGACTTCAATGAAACTGGACTAGTAGGTGCTGAGAACCATTTAAGGGCAACATACAACTATGATCTGTCTCGGGTAAACTTTGACCTCAGAACATTCAAACAGAAATTTGGCATGTAATTCTTTTTTTTACTTCTATAAAACAATTACCTTTTTATACCCTCTGTCCTTACTGCTGGTAAGATTTATAAATATCCACCAAATCCGATAGGTGATAAAATGGCAGGAACTAAAGTCGCAGGAGTCAACCAGATGAAGAAGGGCAGCTATGTTGTCCTAGAAGGCGCTGCATGTGTTGTGCAGGATACACAGACATCAAGGCCGGGAAAGCACGGCCATGCAAAAGTCAGGATTGTCGCAGTCGGCATGCTTGATGGCAAGAAAAGGGATGTTGTCATGCCAGGCCACGATAATGTCGAAGTTCCAATTGTAGAGAAGCTCAATGCTCAGATCCTGTCTATGTCAGGTGACAAGGCAAATGTCATGGACATGACAACTTTCGAAACTTTTGATCTCAATATACCCGAAGACATGAAGGGCGAAGTGAAAGAGGGTTCCACGATTGTCTACTGGGATATACTTGGAGAGAGAGTCATGAAGCAGCTTAAAGCTGAATAAAGGTGCATATTATGGTTAAATTCCCCGAAGCTGGCGCAAGGATGTTCAAGAATGTCTTTGCCTGTAAGGCATGCTCAACTAAGATGCGAGCCCCGAACCTGAAGGTTCTTGCAGGCAAGGTTACGTGCAAGAAATGCGGCAGTCATGCGTTTAGGCCACTTAGGAAAAAATGAGTTTGGTGAGTCAGCTCATTGATTCTCAATGGGTCATACTTTTCTATTCAACCTTATTCCTACTTATATATCTGAACAGGAACAAATTTGACAGGCAGGGCATAGCTTTCATCCTCAGGACAAAGCTTGGCCTTGGCCTGATGGATAAGGTAGGCAGCCGCGCAAGGCTCATAGTGAAAATATTTGGGTATGTCGCGCTTGCTGTGGCTTATCTTGGATTTCTTTTTATCACGTACCTTTTAGTCAGCCTTGCATTCAAGGTCGTGACTGTACCGGGGACTCCTGGCGCAAGCCTGGTCCTGCCAGGCCTGGAGATAGCTGGCCTAGGGACATTCCCTCTTATAATAGGATGGATATCACTGCTCATAATAATGGTTGTCCATGAATTCTCGCACGGTGTTGTTGCAAGGGCCTATAAAATAAAGATAAAAAGCTCAGGGATTGCATTCATAGGACCTATCCCCGGTGCATTTGTAGAGCCTGATGAAGAAGA
>JAAXVZ010000298.1 GCA_013335235.1 Nanobdellota archaeon
CCATGGTGCGGCCAAGGCCACATCATGTACAGGGTTGCTCATGCAGGTAGGACAGGATACAACCAGAGGACTGAGTATAACAAGCAGATACTCAAGATTTTGCTGGATGGCAAAGAGGCAAACCCGATAAGCGGATTGCATAGCTACGGGCTTGTCAAGGGCCAATGTTTACTAGTCAAAGGCTCTGTATCAGGGGCAAGGAAGAGACTTGTCATCTTGCAGAAGCCGATGAGACCAAAGAAGCATCAGGAACTGCCAACAGTCCTTGAGCTTGTGAAGGAGTAGGATGATCATGAAAGCAACATTTATCACTGCAGACGGGACAAAGAAGGGAGAAATCGAACTTCCAGTCCAATTCCAGGAAGAAGTCAGAGCTGATTTGATAAAGAGGGCAGTTTTCGCTCTCCAGAGCCACGACAGGCAGCCGCATGGAACAGATCCAGAGGCAGGCAAGAAATCAGCAAACAAGATATCTAGAAGAAGAAGAGATTATAAGACCGCTTACGGTATAGGTATCTCAAGGGTCCCAAGAAAGATCATGAGCCACAGCGGGACAAGGTTCAATTGGGTAGGAGCCATGTCACCTAACACAGTTGGTGGTTTTGAAGCACATCCTTCCAAGCCTGAAGAGGTTTATGCAAAGAAGATCAACATCAAGGAAAGGCGAAAAGCCATCAGATCAGCTCTTGCAGCATCGCTTAGGAAAGATCTTGTGGAAAAAAGAGGACATGTTGTCTCAGAGTATCCAATTGTTCTTGATTCTGCTGTAGAGAGCATGACTAAGACAAAGGAAGTTTTGGCATACCTGACAAAGCTTGGCCTTGATGCAGAGCTTGAAAGAGCAGGAAAATCAAGGATGAACACAGGTAAGGCAAGGAGAAGGGGCAGGCCGACTCAGCAGAGGAAAGGTCCGCTTTTCGTTGTCTCAGCAAAGTGCGGTCTTGAAAAAGCAGCATCCAACGTCCCCGGTGTAGATGTGGTGCAGGTCAAAAGCATAAACGCAGAGCTTCTGGCACCAGGCGGGCAGGCAGGCAGGCTCACATTATATACTAAAGGAGCACTTGAAGTTCTTGAAAAAGAATCATTATTCTTAGAAAAGGCGCCTGTGAAGGTGAAAAGCAAATGAACGCAATCGTGAAGTATCCACTCTCAACAGAGAAGTCCATCAGATTGATGGAGTCAGACAATACACTGGTCTTCATAGTTGACAAGAAGGCAACCAAGGCTCAGGTTAAGGAAGCAGTCGAGGCCCTCTATAACGTCAAGATAAAAGGAGTAAACACAGTTATTGACAGCAAGAACAGGAAGAAGGCATATGTCAAATTCTCTCCTGAAACACCAGCTATTGATTTAGCAACACAACTGGGCTTGATGTAAAATGGGAAAAAATATTATTCAGCAGGCAAGAGGAAAAGGAGGCCCAAGATATAGGGCACCCAGTTTCAGGTACAAGGCGAAAGTCTCATACCCAGAAACAGCAACTTATGGTACTGTGGTGGATTTTGTCAAATGCCAAGGGCATTCAAGTCCGCTTGCACAGATCAAATATGACAGCGGCCAAGAGACCTTTGTCATAGCGGCAGAGGGAATCAGGCAGGGCGACATAGTCAAAGTAGGCGATGATGCACCGGCGGTCCACGGAAACACTCTGTTTTTGAAAGACATACCAATCGGGACTTCAATATTCAATATTGAAGGCAAGCCAGGCGACGGAGGAAAATTTGTCAGAAGCGGCGGATGCTTCGCACGCCTGTTATCAAAGACAGACAAGGAAGTCACAGTCATGCTTCCGTCTAAAAAACAGAAAGTGTTCGGTCTTCTGTGCAGGGCCACAATAGGGAATATTGCAGGCTCAGGAAGGAAGGAGAAACCGTTCCTGAAAGCAGGAACAAGATACCATTACATGAAAATGAAGAACAAGCTCTGGCCAAGAGTCAAAGGCCAATCCATGAACGCTGTCGACCACCC
>JAAXVZ010000072.1 GCA_013335235.1 Nanobdellota archaeon
TTTAAGCGTCTGCTTTCACTTTCTCGATCTCGCTGTTCAGGAAGTCCAGGTTCTCGATGAGTTCCTTGTATGAGTTCCTAACTGTGACTTCAGTAACGTCTGCAACTTTTGCGATCTCTGCCTGGGTCTTTTTCTCATTATGTATCTTTGATGCGATATACAAAGCTCCTGCTGCGATACCTTTTGGAGACCTTCCTGAAGTTATCTCTTCTTTCACAGCAATCTGCACAATATCAAGTGCTTTTGACTGTGTCTTTGGCTTAAGCTGCAATTCTGATGCGAACCTTGAGACATAGTTCATAGGGTCGATAG
This sequence comes from Nanobdellota archaeon, assembly GCA_013335235.1. GTDB lineage: Archaea > Nanobdellota > Nanobdellia > Woesearchaeales > GW2011-AR15 > JAAXVZ01. The sequence goes on from JAAXVZ010000072.1 coordinate 313, forward strand.
GAAGCGTCCTTATGTTCAAATTCCTTGAGACATACTTGAAGTTCTTTGCGACTTTCTTCTTGTCGATTCCAGTAACATCTGAGACTTCATTCAGTGTCCTTGGGATATCATACATCCTGAGAACAGCATAGACTACTCCTGCGACGACTGCCTCTGTCGAATGCCCTCTTACAAGCCCTCTCTGGACTGCAAGCGTATATATCCTTGCTGCTTCTTCTTCAACAGATTTTGGAAGCTTAAGGTAAGATGAGACCCTTTTCAATTCTGCTAATGCAAGTTTCAGGATCTCAACTGCAATCGAGAGGAACCTCAAGCTGGCACTAGCTGAGCTAAAGAGGGTTTCATCTTACCTCAAGCTCCCTAAATCTGTAGAAGAAGAGGCTGCAAGGATATACACCCTCGCTGTGCAAAGAGGGCTTGTCAGGGGAAGGTCGATGGAGTCTGTTGTCGCAGGAGCATTATATGCAGCATGCAGAAGACATGAAGTCCCAAGGACACTGGATGAATTATCAGAAGCATCCGGAATAGAGAAAAAGGAAGTTGGCAGAACCTACAGATTTATAACAAGGGAACTCGCAATAACCATACTTCCAAGTAACCCTATAGATTACATCCCAAGGTTCTCTTCATCTTTGAAGCTGACACCTAAGACGCAATCGAAAGCAGTCGAGATAATCGAGCAGGCGCAAGGGGCAGAGCTCACAAGCGGAAGAGGGCCGACAGGTATCGCTGCTGCAGGATTATATGTCGCAGCACTTATAAACGGAGAGAAGAGGACCCAAAGGGAAGTAGCAGATGTCGCCGGAGTGACAGAAGTCACTATCAGGAACAGGTACAAAGAACTCTTGGACAAGTTGGATCTAGAGAAAGACATCAAGAAGATCAAGAAGAAACTGAAAGAAGAGGAATAAGCTTCTCCATTATTTTTCTATTTTCTTAGCACATAAAATTGATATGGCCGTTTCAGGCTTGCTACATTCTTAGGTAAAGACATCGTCTCAACTGAAAAGCCAATTGTCCTGAAATCGTCTGCATTAAGGACACTGGGAGTATAACCCGCAACGATGAATATCCCCGTATCTGCCAGTGCATCATAAGTGCTGCTAGCTGCAGCCACTGCTCCTTCTCTTGTCACGACCTGCCTGTTCAACCCGCCGCTTGCCATGGCTATGTCAATTTTTTCAGGCATTGACCATTGTGTTGTCAGATCGACTTGAGTAAAACTGGAATTCAGGCCTTTCATGTTCTTCTGAGCGATGCTAAGCAGCCTTGCATCATTATCCGCAAGGTAGAACCCAAGATTATGCTTTTGGCCCATGTACATCCCGAGGCTCTGTGAAAGCTTGCCATCTCCGCAGAAAAGGTCTGCTATGCGTATTTTTCCGCTCTCTTTTTGCATGATTTCATCATGGACTGCTCCAAGCATTTCCGGATGGATGTCTTCAAAGTAACACTCATGCTGCTCTTCAGATTTCCATAGGTTCCAATCAGCAAATAGGTTTGATGCACGCTGAGCATTTGTGCTGTCAACTTCTACCTCACTTCCTTTCAGATGCATAAGCAAGGTCTCGGCTGATTTCTTCAGCTGCGGCGACTCCCTGAACGCCATCTTCATCTCAGGGAAATGATAGAATCTCTCATCGCCTATCCAATATATCTCTACATGGCCCGCCATAGGAAGATTTAATCTTGTCAGGTCCATAGTCACAATAAGGTAATTCTTACCAGATTCGGTTATATTTCTTAGATCATAGGTTTCTGCAAACCTGGATGGCATTGCAGCGACATGCATGGCCTGGTCCAAGCTACAAGGTGATTCATCAGATATTTTGTCAGGGCTATAATATAATCTCTCGAGTATCCTTGCTATCCCGAATATGGATGGCTCTGAACCAGGGGAAAGAGGCTGGACCTTGACAGATGTCATGCCAAGCATGTTTGCTCCGACTATATCTGTCAGCCGGTTATCGCCGATCATGGCAGCCCGCCGCGGAACAGTCCCAAAATGCTGCAAGCCTTCGATAAAAGGAGATGCGCTTGGTTTTTTTATCTGCGTCCTAACGACATATACATCATCCAATCCATGCACCCTTGAATATTCTTCAAAATAATCCACCAGCCTTCTTCTTCCGCCAGGACTATTGTTATTGGAGATGATGCAAGTGGAAAATCTCCTTGCAAGCGCCAAGAACGCCTTACCGACCTCGCCCTCTATATTAAATGCATGATGGAAAAAAAGCGTGTTGTCTGCATCGTAACCAATAGTTCGGACACCAAGCGACTCCAAGAGGTCAGGGTCAAGCTCGGTGATGTCCTTAATGTTGATAGTCGGATTAGCATATCCTTTTTCTGCAATTTTATTATAGAATCTTGGATCAAGATATTCCCTCGAGATAAGCTGGTGCATTGTGCTGCAGAACCTGAGTATATATAAAAAACTGAGCTAGAAAACGAATTTCACGCTATAAAAATCCCTGACCATGTTTCCATTGAAGAGTATGCCTTCATCCTCCAGCATCTTCTTCTTCCTGGCTATGTCTTTTCCAGAGGTCTTGCCATTGAAGCCGCCGATGCTCCCGTTTGAGGATACGACCCTGTGGCAGGGGACGCTTGGCGCATAAGGATTATGCCTGAGCGCCTGGCCGACTGCCCTGTAAGCCCTCGTGCCAAGAGCATCGCCCAGTGCCTTATATGTAGTGACACGACCTTTAGGGACTTTCTTCAATAGGGAATAGACTCTTTCAGCAAATATCATCCTGCTTAAGATACTCTAGGCACTTATAATAATTTTGTTCTGCATTATGTTCAACTTGGATTGAAACCTTAGCAATATATTTATTAACCACTGATACTCAAAAAAGATAGGTGATAAAATGGGAATATCAGATCAATTCAATACAATAAAGAACAACTGGCTGTTGATTGTGCTTGTGTTCGTGCTGTTCATCTTCATGTCCGGCGCAGGACAGGTCATGTCAGGCGGGATGTATTCCATGAACAAGATGGCTGGCGTCTCAGCCATGGACAGGAGCTATGGCTACTCAGAATCCAGCGGCTATTATGCCCCTAGCAGCGGAGGCTTCGCCCCTGAAGTGACTGAAAGGATAAAAACAAAAAGCTCAAACCTTGGCGTTGAAGTTGCCCGCGGGCAGTATGATGATGCTGCGACAAAGCTCCGAGCTATAGTTAGCGCTTCTGGATCTTATTTACTGAATGAGAATGAGAATACATACGATACTAGCTGGAAAGCGTATACACGCGGAAGTTTTTCGATAAAGATACCTACAAGCAAATATGACAGTGTCCTGCCACAGCTAAAAGCACTTGGCGAGGTAAAATCCTTTTCAGAGAATTCCGATGATGTCACAGGGACCTATACAGACCTGAACACAAGGCTCTCTGCCGAGAAAGAGAAGCTCAGGAGATACAACCAGATGTATGATGCCACAGGCTCAGTGACTGAGAAGCTGACTCTCACAGACAGGATATTTTCACAGGAACAGACAATAAGCTATCTTGAGAACGCTGTCGAGAACATCGACAACAGGGTCGACTATTCGCAAGTCTCATTATCTATCAGCGAAAAGCAGTCTGAGTATGCAGATGTCATCTTCGCAAAGTTCTCAGACCTTGTAAAGACGCTTGTACTAAGCCTGAACATGATGGCGTATGCAGCTTTCTTCCTGCTGCCATGGATTGTGGGATATGTCATAGTCAGGATGGTCTGGAAGCTTGTGAAAAGATAGGTAACTCTTCAGCATATTTTTTTATTTTTTATTCTAGATGTTTCTGATTACAGCACCTTCACCATGTCGCTGACGCGGTCTGGAGCACAATCTTCGATTCCTCCGAATTTCTTACTCTCTGTTGTAAGAGATGTATATCGCTTGTATTTTGGGAAGTAATATTCCTTCAGCCTCTCATAAAGCGATTGCTCAAAATATTTTCCGATGCATAAAGGCATGAACCATAATAATTGGAGTGCCCTGAAAGGCGGTCTTCCCCCAGGTTTAACAGGCAACAGACTATCGTCTATCTGGCCTACGATCTCGATTGATTTTATACCCATAGCAAACATAACCCTGCTTTCAATGCCTGTGCTCTTGCTGCTGGCTGATTTAATAAAATCACAGAAGGTCTTGTCTTCTAGCAAGGGAAGGTCCTGCCCTGGCAAGGTCAGAGATGCGTCTTGCAGAGAAGAGTTTGGGATAAAAAGTACCTCAAAGTACCTGATTATCTTTTCCCCTTCATGACTTTCCTGGACCTTTTGCCCTTGAACCATATCTCCAGACTGCATTCGCCTCACCCTTTGCCGAATATTAAAAAAAAGATAGAAGTCCACCTGCCACTCAATATGCCAACGCTAGTGCGTAGCCTTATTCCAGATCAGTGAAAGCAGATAAGAGCAGGCGGACTTTGGTCAATACAGCGTGCAAACGCTTACGCTAACAACAAGGTTATAAGAAGTTAAGTTGCAGGCATGCTTTTTCATTAACGACACCTAGGTTATAAATATGTCATGATAATATATAAACCCTCCTTTTCCGAAGGAAAAAACAAGCTAAAGACTGGTTTTATTAGAACGCATCGCAGAATTAGTTGATAATACCCTTTATCTTTTCAATCTCTTTCTCTGTCTTGTAAGCTCTTGCCGCAGCCATCAGCCTTTCTCTATCTATCCTGATGCCTTTCTTGGCAAGCCTATTCTGGAGGCTCATGAGATAGTCGCAGAACTGCGTCACATTTTTCGGGTCCTCTGTGAACCTGGCCCTCTCAAAATCCAAAAAGACGATTTTTTCTCCGACAAGGATATGTTTCACAGGGTGATGCATCTCGAACTTGTTTATCCCTAGCTTATCTAATGTATAGCATTGATCCAGGATATTATTTATGGCTGCTGATACTCTCTCATGATCAGAAGCATCGATGAAATCCTCGATGAAATCTCCCTCTGCAAAATAGTACATCACATACTCTTCATCAGATGAAATCAGCCTGGGGCCGATACCATGCTTGTTCAGGAGCTGCAGGAACCTTGCCTCATTGGCTATTGTCCCGAAAGCTTCGCTCTCTTTTTTCTTCATCTTGATGCACACAGGCTTTCCAAGATAGCTCCCTTTGATTATGACGCCGCGCTTCCCTTTTGCAAATAGTATCGGCTCCGTGATGCCTAGTTTCTTGCATTTTAAGGCAGCCTCAGACCAGGTAAGTTTCAACACAAAGATATCTTCAAAAAATATGTGCTGTGTATCCAGGACCTCAGGCACCAGAAGTGAGTTCTCTATCGCTTCATTAATCAAGGCATTTTTCGATAATGAAGACCCTATCAGGAGGATAACTCCGTCTTCCTTTAGATACTTGCTGCATTGCCTGATGAACCTGATTGCAGTCTCTACCCCTTTTTTTGAATATAGCGCTATGTTCTCCATGCCTTCATCAGGAAGATATGGTGGGTTGAAGACAAGGATATCGAATTCCTGCTCAGGGACATTTTCAAAAAGGTCAGACTGCAGGACAACTGAAGACATGAACTTGCTTTTCAGATGTTCGACTGCATGAGGGTTGATATCGACGCAGACAACCTTTGCGCCTTTCTGGATCGCAGCCTCTGCCTGTATTCCTGAACCAGATCCCATGTCAAGCACAATTTGGCCTTTTCTTGCAAGGAGAGATACATACTTCGCAAGAAGGAAAGAATCCTCTCTTGATTTGCATTTTGAGAGGTGGGGTAATGTTCCTTACGGATTTGATGCGCCATATTCACACACCCCACGCCATCGAATTCATGGCAGTCACCTCTTATGGTTCCGGACGCCGTGAAACCAGCGGTCACGTTAAAATAACGCTCGACCTCAACACCGAGATTTTCGATCGCCATGTCCTGGTCGTGGAAGACATCATCGACAGCGGTTATACACTCGCATCGGTTCTGGAAATGCTTGCCACGAGAAAACCAAAAAGCTTATATGTTTGCACGCTTTTGGACAAAGCAGAAAGACGTGAAATTGACGTCCCAATCCGATATCGGGGTTTTGTGATCCCCAATAAGTTCGTTTTTGGCTATGGGTTGGATCTTGATGATTATTACCG
>JAAXVZ010000001.1 GCA_013335235.1 Nanobdellota archaeon
CCCGAACTCTTGGCATATCGCTAGCATCAGCGTCACTTGGTTGACAAATGACTTTGTCGCTGCGACGCATATCTCCTGCCCTGCGACTATATTCAAGGAAGCTTCAGACATCCTCTGCACAGAGGAGTATGGCACATTGACAATCGACACGATCTTTGCGTTGTTCTTTTTTGCGTATTTCAATGCCTCTATGACATCCTTTGTCTCTCCGGATTGGGAGATTGCAATGACAAGTGTGTCTTTGTCTACGCCGATGAAGTGCTCGAACTCTGACGCTATTATCGTTTGCGCATCAACCTTGCATTTGTGCAGGTAATAGACACCAAGGAGCGAAGCATGGTAGCTTGTGCCGGCAGCGACAAATGTGATTTTGTTTGCCTTTCTCATAAGTGACAGGAACTTCGCAAACGCGTCCTTCTGGTCTGTCTTCAGGCTTGTCAGAAGACGCTTGACAGTTACAGGCTCTTCCATTATCTCCTTTATCATGAAATGGGGATACTCATCTTGGGTTGATTCTTCCTGGCTCCATTTGAAGGTCTGGACAGCCTTTTTCATCTCCTTTCCTTCCTTGTTATAGAATTGGAAATGATCGTCCCCTATTACCGCGAACTCATCATTCTCAAAGAAGATAGCCATGTTGGTGACATCAGAGAATGCGTATATGTCTGAGCCAAGGAAGCAGGCTTTTTCTCCGACACCCAGGACTAGTGGCGAGTCTCTCCTTAGGGCATATATGCAAGGGTCTTTATCTACCATCATGAGTATGGCGAATTCTCCTTTTATGTCCCTGATGAAGTCTACACAGGCGTCTTTTACGCTTTTTGTTTTTAGCTTTTCCTCAAAATAATGCACAGCGACCTCTGTATCTGTCTGGCTCAGGAATTTATGGCCCCTTTTGGTTAGCTCTTCTTTCAGTTCAGCATAGTTCTCTATGATCCCGTTGTGTATTAGGGTCACTTTCTTGTCGCAGGATTGGTGGGGGTGGGCATTTGCGTCTGTCACGCCTCCGTGTGTCGCCCACCTTGTATGCGTGATTATCTTCTTTGTCCTATCTTTTGTGTCAGGGACTTTTATCTCTCCTATTTTTTTATACAATGTTTTTCCATCAAAGTATCCGAAAGAGTCGTAACCCCTATATTCAAGCCTCTTTAGCCTCTTTATGGCATCGACAACATAAAATTCCTCTTTTGAGTTTATTCCGACAATACCGCACATTTCATTTCACCTTCCTGAGCAATTATAATCTAAATCATACAATATCTTTTATGACAATCTCTCCTGGCAGCGTCATTTTTTCCGGCCAGATCTTCCTTCCTGGATAGATGCTAGTATGGATGCCTGTATGTACCTTATCACCGACAACTGTGCCAAGTTTCCTCCTGCCAGTATCTATTATTGTATCCTTGACCTGGCTTCTAACATTTGCATTATCATGTTTCAGGTTCGCTGTTATTGTGCCAGCGCCAAAGTTGACATGGTCCCCAATTATAGAGTCACCGACATAGGATAGGTGTCCTATAGACGTATTATCCCCTATAATAGAATTCTTGACTTCAACAGCATTCCCTATCTTAGAATAATTTCCAATTGTGGTGTTTGCCCTAATGTAGCAGTTTGGCCCGATCTTGCAGTTATCACCAATGATGACCGGTCCTTCTATATATGCACCTGCAAGGATCCTTGTCCCTTTCCCTATCTGGACAGTCCCTATTATTGTTGCTCCAGACTCTACTTTGCCTTTTTTTGAAGGTATGATTTTTCCAAGGAGCGCGTCATTTGCATCAAGCAGGCTCCAAGGATAGGTTATTGGAAGCCAGGAACTGGCTCTCTCAAAGAAAACATCCTCTTTCTTTTCAAGCAAAAACCTGATATAGTCAACTATCTCAAACTCTCCTCTCTTTGATTTCTGGAGGGTATGGGTAAATATGTCTTTATCAAGTACATATAATCCTGTATTGGCCAGCCCCTTTATTTGAGTGGCTGGCTTTTCAACTAGCTTATCAACAAGGTTTCCCTTGATTGATATCTCTCCAAATTGAGAGATGTTCTCAACCTCTTTTCCAAGCAGGCAATATCTGTGTCCAAGGCATTTTTTTATGTCTGCCCCTGCGAAAAGGTCATCTCCGTTCAATACAATGAACCTTTCTTCAAGGAGCTCTTTTGCCGTGAGGAGCGCGCCGCCAGTTCCATTTGGAATTTCCTGCTCAACATATGTTATCTTTATTTTTTTGTAGCTATCTTTGAATTCAGACTTGATCATCTCTTTCTTGTATCCGACAATCAGGATTGCTTTGTCAACAATCCCTTGCAGCTCTTCCAGGTTGTGTGCCAATATTGTTTTGTTTGCGACTCTGAGGAGCGGCTTTGGCTTCGTCAATGTCAATGGATATGTCCTTGTTGAGTTTCCCGCGCACATGATTACAGCTTGCATCTTAATCAGCCTCCTTCAGGATATCTAACATCTGCTTGTGCAGGATGCTGTTTGAAGCGACTATCTGTGAAAAATCAGCTGTGTCCTTTCCAGAAAAATCCGTGAATCTCCCGCCTGCTTCAGTCAGGATCAGGAGTCCTGCTGCAGTGTCCATAACCTTGAGTCCTAGCTCCCAATAAGCGTCAAATCTGCCGCAGGCGACATAACAGGTGTCAATGGCTGCAGAACCGGTTCTTCGTATCTCTCCTACCTTCTTTGCCATCTTGTTGAAATATTTCAGGTTGTCCACATCTGAGGACAGGCGCGAGTATGGAAACCCCGTTGACACAAGCGCTTTTTGCATTGTATCTATGCCAGACACATGTATCTTCTCCCCATTCAGGAATGCGCCCTTGCCTGCTTCTGCAGAGAAGACCTCTCTTAGGTATGGGACATTCACTACACCCACCATCGGCTTGTCTTTCTTGTATAATGCAATAGATATAGAGAATAGCGGGAAGTTATGCGAAAAGCTTGTGGTGCCATCTATAGGGTCTATTATCCACCTGTATTCTGAGCCAGTATTCAGGAGGCCTTCTTCTTCAGTCACAAAAGAATGGTCTGGGAAATAAGACTTCAGTTTTTTAACGATGTACTTCTCAGACGCGATGTCTGCATTAGTCACCGGATCTATCTCTCCCTTCCACCTGATAGATTTCTCTTTGTTGTAGTAGGACATCACGATCCTCTTCGCTCCTTCTGAAGCCTTTAGCGCAGCGTCAAGATAGTTCATTTCTGATCTCCGAGGCGATCCTCTCTGCAATCTCAGTTATCTTCTTCAAATCTTTCCCTTCTATTGTCACGCGGCAGAGCATCTCTGTTCCGCTATATCTGACAATGTATCTGCCCTCTTTTCCGAGTTTCTTTTCAGCGGCTTTTATCTCGGCAGCGATCTTCGGGATGGTTTCAAGAGGCCTCTTCTCCTTCACTTTCACATTGACTGTGATTTGTGGATATTTTTCAAGGACAGAGCAAAGGATGCTGAGTTTCTTGCCTTGCTCTTTCATTATCCTGAGCACCTGGAGCGCTGCAATTGTCCCGTCTCCTGTCGAGTTATAGTCTGAGAAGATGATGTGTCCTGAGAATTCTCCTCCAAGGTTATATTTTCCGCGGACCATTTCCTCTATCACATACCTGTCTCCGTTCTTTGTCCGTACGACCTTCCCACCGTTCTCTTTTATGAGCGCGTCAAATGCAAGATTTGTGTATTCTGTCACAACAACTGTTTTCTTATTTAGCCTGTTTCGAGCCAGACCTGTTAGTGCAGCAATCGCGATTATATGGTCTCCGTCTATTGTCTTTCCTGTCTCATCAACCATTATCACCCTGTCTGCATCGCCATCAAGGGCGATTCCGCAATCTGCCTTCGTTTTCTTCACTTCAGCTGTCAATGTATCCAGATAGAGCGCGCCGCATTCCTTGTTTATGTTGTGCCCATCTGGCAGGTTCCCTATAAGGACGACTTCTGCGCCAAGTTCCCTGAATATCAAAGGCGCGACCTTATATGCTGCCCCATTTGCGCAGTCCAGGACAAGTTTTATCCCTTTCAAGGACATATTATTTATCGTGCCTTTTGCGAATTCTATATACCTCGCGCCTGCATCTTCTATCCTATAAGCCCTCCCAATTTCTTTTGAGGTGACGTGGTCTGTAGAAAGGTCAGTGAAGACAAGCTTCTCTATCTTGTCCTCTACTTCATCAGGCAATTTGAAACCCTCAAAATTGAAGAACTTTATCCCGTTGTCGTCTGCGGGATTATGGGATGCAGATATCATGATTCCGGCATCACAAGCAAAGCTCCTCGTGAGGTGCGCGACGGCCGGCGTCGGCACTGGCCCGACAAGATAGACATCTGCGCCCATTGAAGTCAGGCCAGAAGTCAGGGCGAACTCCAGCATGTAGCCAGATAGCCTTGTATCTTTGCCTATCAGGAACACGGGTTTCCTGTTTTCAGTATTCCTTAGGACGATTGCCGCTGCTTTCCCTAGCTTCAGGGCAATCTCTGCAGTGATAGGGTACTTATTGGCTTTTCCGCGCACGCCGTCTGTTCCAAAGAGTCTCATGCACATAATTCATCCAGCGACCTATAAAAGCTTAATTACAACTTAATTTATAGCATAATTGCCGCCTTTTCCTTACTTTCGACGACAGGGAATGTTATCTTATTTTTAGTTTTGGTCAAGATGTTATAAAAAATTATATAAATATTATAATATTTCTTATAATAATGGAAAATAAGGGAAAAATCAAGATTGTGCAGGCAAGAGAAGGCGATATCTCTCTAATACTCGTTTTCATAAAAGCATTGGCAGAGTATGAGAAGCTGTCAGATCAGGTTGTGGCTACAGAGGAGACCTTGAAAGAGTGCCTGTTCCGGAAAAAATACGCAGAGTGCGTCCTTGCTTATGTTGACGATACGCCTGCAGGTTTTGCGTTGTTCTTCCATAACTTTTCGACATTCCTTGGGAAGCCAGGCCTTTATCTTGAAGATCTGTTCGTGAAGCCGGAATTCAGGGGGAATGGGGTTGGCAAAGCGCTTCTAAGGCACCTCGCCAAATTGGCAAAAGAGCGCGGGTGCGGAAGGTTTGAATGGTGGGTCCTTGATTGGAACACTCCTTCTATCGAGTTTTACAAGAAGATGGGCGCTGTAGCCATGGACGAGTGGACTGTCTTTCGTATAACAGGGCCAGCATTGGATAAGCTTGCAAGATGAAATCCTATCTCTTAAAAGAAAAGGAGGGCAGATACCTGGTTAGCGAGGCGATCCTTGTAGACAACCCAGAGTCGCTGAAGCTGATTGACCACCCAATCCGGATCAGGATACTCAACCTGCTTGCGAAAAGGCCGATGTACCCGGCAGAGCTTGCAAAAGAGCTCAGGATGCATGAACAAAAGGTCTATTATCACATCAAGCAGATGTCCAACTCCGGATTATTGGATATTGTAGAGAGGCAGGAGATAAGGGGCACGACAGCAAAGAAATTTGCGCCAAAGGCTCTGAATTTCGGGTTCTCGCTTTCAAAGGACTGGAAAGATATCAGGAGCCTCCTGGAAAAGCGGGATAGAGAGATAGAGTCTTTCCTGTTCCCTTTTGTGAAAGAGAGCTTCCTGGACGCGTCTATTGTTGTCGGAAGCCCAGACCCTCACGGACCACATAAAGCAAGGGCAAGAGACGGGCATTACGCAATAGATCTTGCGCTTTTCCTGGGGCAGCACTGTACTAGCGATTCTTTTTCAGCAAAGCTGGATGTTGATATTGATCTGAAAACCTCCGGAAACCTGATACTGGTCGGAGGACCGGTCACAAACCTTGTTGTCTCGAAACTCAATGAGTTCCTGCCAGCAAAGTTCTCAGATGACAAGCCATGGGGAATCATCTCAAAACTGAAGACCTATACAGAAGAGTCTGTCGGCATGGTATGCCGCTTCCCTAACCCATTTAATCCAGAGAAATATATAATGGTCATAGCTGGAATAAGGTTCATCGGGACAAAAGCAGCTGTCCTTGCCATAACAAAGCACACAAAGCAAGTGATTTATAGGTTTACAGGCCAGAAGGAGTTCTGCGCAATAGTCCAAGGGTTTGACTTAGATGCAGATGGGAAGATTGATAGTATTGAAGTGCTTGAGTGATTTGTAAGTATAGGTCCTCATTTGTCTTATCAATGATTCAATTATCAAAACCTATTTAAACCCCTCTCCTAAATAATTCTTTGTGGATGCCTTATACAGACTCGAAGCAGACAAGCTAGACATTTTTCTGCAGAGCCTTGGCCCAGATATCTATGCGCCGGTGAAGACAGACGCAATACGGTTCCAGAAGATCTCTTCTGTCAAGGAAGCAGACCTGACCGCGCTGGCAGATGTCCCTGTCAAGGATTTCTTTTTCAGGCAGAGAGAGCAGCTTTTCAAGTTCACAAAAGGGAAGATTGCGACAGAGATCAAGGACGCACCTTTCAGGATATTTTTTGGCCTCAGGAGGTGCGACCTGAATGCAGTGAAGCACCAGGATTTCATCTTCATAGAAAAGTACAAGGACCCGTATTACACAGCGCAGAGGAAAAACACCCTGCTTTTCGGATATCACTGCGATGAGGCTTTGAATAAGTACTGCTTCTGTGGGTCTATGGGGCTTGAAGAGTACCATGATATAATGTTCTTTGACAAGAAAAAATACTTCCTTTTGAATCCAGGATCAAAGGTCGGTCAGAAGATAGTATCAGAAGCGAAACTGAAAAGAGCCGGGACATTAAAGAAAAAAGACACCATACCAAAAGGGACAGATAGGCTGGAGAAAAAAGATATCTCTAAGTTATTTGAGAACTCGCTATGGGAAAAAGGGGCAGATGAATGCCTCAGCTGCTCAGCATGCACCTCGCTTTGCCCTACATGCTATTGCCATGAAGTGAAGGACGATGTCAAGCTCTCTGACCTGAAATCAGGAGAGAGGACAAGGGAATGGTCAAGCTGCCAGCTCAAGAGTTTCACAAGGGTTGCGGGTGAGCATGTCTTCAGGGAGAAGCGTGTCGATAGGTTCAAACATAGGATATATCATCAACTTGTATATTTCAAGGAGAGATACGGTGTCAACATGTGCGTAGGTTGCGGACGCTGCATCACGCACTGCCCGACAACAATAGATTTTGTAAGTCTGATAAACAAGATGAAATGAAAGCCGACTACCTTCCGCAATCCGTGAAAGTCCTTCAGAAGAGGGATGAGTCTGCAGACACATTCACCTTGAGGTTAGGGATGAAAGTCGATCATGACCCAGGCCAGTTCATCCAGGTCAGCATTCCGGGGATTGGAGAGGCGCCAATCTCTATTTCCTCATACTCAAAAGACTATCTGGAGATATCTATAAGGAAAGTAGGCAATGTCACAAACGCGCTGCATGGGGTAAAAAAAGGCTCAAGCCTGTTTGTGCGTGGACCATATGGCAGGGGCTATCAGATGTCTAAACTTAAAGGCAAAGGCATTGTCTTCATAGGAGGCGGCTGCGGAGTCGCGCCGCTCAAGGGAGCGATAGAGTATGTCGAGAAGAACAGGAAGGACTTCAAGGAGATAGATCTTTTTTTAGGATTCAGGAGTCCAGGAGACATACTATTTACCTCAAGGCATAAAGATTGGGAAAACCACTTCAATGTGCACATGAGTGTTGATCAGATACCAAGTAAGACCTGTTATTCTGGGAATGTCGGCTTCATCACAGACACGCTGAACAAGACGCCGATACAGGCAAAAGGCACAGTCGCATTCATATGCGGTCCGCCGATAATGATGACAAAGTCAATACAGCTCCTTGCGGCAAAAGGCTTCAAGGACACGCAGATCTATGTTTCAGAAGAGAAGCTCATGTACTGCGCATTCGGATTATGCTGCCATTGCATGGATAAAGGAAATCTGACATGCCTGGATGGTCCAGTTTTCAGATATGATGAGATAGTGAGGTCTCGCGATGGGAAGGCTTAGGATAGGGTTTTACGGCTTGACAGGCTGCGCAGGATGCCAGCTCTCAGTCATCTTCAATGAGGATGAACTCTTAGACATAATCAAGCTCTTTGACATACGCGCCTTCCCTTTCATCAAGGCTAGCAATGATGAAGAGCGCTTTGATCTTGTTTTCATGGAAGGCCTTGTAGCATCGCCGCATGATATCGAGACACTGACACGCATCAGGGCTAAGACTAAGACGCTTGTAGCGCTTGGAGCATGCGCGCACTCAGGCTGCATACCAGCATATAGGTCCTTTACATTGAAAGAGAACTATGAACACCTTCTTTATTCAAAAGCAAAGGACATCGCAGATGTCGAGCCTGAGCCTATAAGCAAACATGTGAAGGTTGATTATGTCCTTCCAGGCTGCCCACCAGATAAAAAAGAGATATTGCATTTCATGAAAGAGATCGCCCTTGGGAAGACACCTAAGTTCAACCACAATCCAGTCTGTGTCGAATGCAGGCTCAACGGGAATGACTGTCTCTTGATACACGGGAAACCTTGTATGGGCCCGATTACAAGCGGAGGCTGCCATGCAGTTTGTGTCACAGGCGGGTTTGAATGCTGGGGATGCAGGGGGCCGACAGGGGATGCCAACTACAAGGCATATATTGCGCTGCTCAAGAAGAAAGGGTACAAAAAAGAATTCATCAAGACACGTATGATGATGTTTGCAGGAAAGATACAGCCAGAAGAGATGAAAGCATGCCTTCAATAACACTGAACCACATAACAAAGATAGAGGGACACGCGAAACTCTATGTAGAGATAAAAGACAATAAGGTATTGAAGTGCGAGCTATCTTCCGTAGAAGGATCAAGATATTTTGAAGGCATCCTGAAAGGCAAGCATTATTATGAGGCTCATGAGATAACCTCTAGGATATGCGGCATATGCAGCTGCGGCCACAATGTCGCTGCGACAAGCGCCATTGAAAATGCGCTTGGGATTGAAGTCTCAAAGCAGACCCTGGCGCTAAAGAAACTTATGACATTAGGAGAGAGGATAAGGAGCCATGCGACACACCTCTATTTCCTTGCCCTGCCGGATTACATGGGCTATGAGTCAGCCCTCGCGATGCTCCCTAAATACAAGAAGGAAGTTAAAAGGGCATTGTCTTTGATGAGATTCGGGAACAACTTGGTGAAGGTAATCGGCGGACGGGATTTGCATCAAGTCAGCATGACAGTTGGCGGCTTCCTTAAAATCCCGAAAAAACAAGAGCTAGATGAGCTTGCAGAGTCGGCGAAAATCTTGAAAGAGGACGCAATAGAGACAGCGAAGCTGTTCTCTAAGCTCACTTTATATAATATAGATGACAGATGCGAGCATTTCAGCCTCCATGAGAAAGAAGAATACGCGATGCTGAACTCAAGCCTGGTCTCTGAGAAAGCCAGGTTTTCAGAGTATGAGTACCTGAAATATTTTGAAGAGTATCATAACAACTACTCAACAGCGAATTTTGTGTCCAAGGACAGCAAGTCCTTCCTTGTAGGAAGCTTGTCCAGGATCAATAATAATCGGGAGCAATTGTCTAAGGATGCCAAGGCTATATTGTTATCTTCAAGCATTAAGTTCCCAAATACAAATCCATTCACAAACAATTTCTGTCAGGCGGTCGAGCTTGTCCATAGCATGGATCAGGTAATTGAGCTATGTAATTCTTTGACACCAAAGGAAGAGAGGTTGGTCAAGCCAAAGCTCAAGAAGACAAGAGGCGTCTCTGCTGTAGAGGTTCCAAGAGGTACATTGTTCCATGATTATACTTTAGACAAGGAAGGTGTTATTGTGCATGCGAATATCATAACACCTACTGCGCTAAACCTCAAGAACATGGAAGAGAACATCAGGAACATGCTTCCAGTACTTATCAAGAAAGGTAACGAAGAGCAGGTCAATCTTGAGATAGAGAAACTGATAAGGTGCTATGACCCGTGTTTCTCTTGCTCGACACACTTCCTGAAGGTCAACTGGAAACGCTCTTGAGTATTATCTTGTCTCCTTCAATCACTGTTGGAACTTCTCCGCATTTTGGGCACTCAAACAGCACAAAATCATGCATCCTTTCGGCAATCTTTGCCCTGCCTTCATATCCGCACTTACATTTCACTTTTGACACCTGTTCTTCAGCAGAGAACTTAATTTTGGAGACTTCTGCAAGGTGTTCTAATAGGTGGTCTGCTTCAATCCCTGCCAGTTCCCCTACAACCAGAATCGCAGATTTTACTTTTCCATGCTTCTTTATGTCTTCCAATATCTTTAGACCTATTATTGTGTCGTGCATGATTGTTTTTTATCGGTTAGGTTTATTAAGGCTTTGGTACTCTATTTCAAAAATGAGATACTTGCTTGCATCAGCTTCTCCAAGAAGGAAATTCCTGCTTTCGCATCTGCTTTCCAGTTTTGAGGTTGCCGTATCAAATTTTGAGGAAATCGATGCAGGAAGGCCTAGGGCTGTAGCATTGCTAAATGCTGTTGGCAAGGCAAGAGCGGTCCAGTTTAACGGCGTAATCATCGCAGCAGACACGCTTGTCTACGCAAACAAGAAGATATATGGTAAACCAAAGGATGCAAAGGATGCCATAAGGATTCTTGAGGAATTGTCTGGCAAATGGCTGTCAGTCTATACAGGGATATGCGTTCGGCTTGGCGAGGAAGAGCTTGTGGAATGCGAGGTCACTCGTATCAAATTTGGTGTTTTAAGAAGAGAAGAGATACAGGATTATGTAGCAACCGGAAGCCCGATGGATAAGGCAGGCGCCTTTGGGACAGAGGACAAATCTGCTGCATTCATAGAAAAAATTTCTGGAGATTATTTCAACGTTCTTGGGCTGCCAATATACAGACTGAAAAAAATGCTTGAAAAAATAGATAAGAACTAAAATAAGTAAAAATCCTACTCTTCGTCTTCAGGGTTATAGGAAGGTACAGCAGACTTGTTTATGATCATTATGTCGCCCATGCTTTTCACAAGCGGGTGTGGCACAATGACTCCCTTTGCGCTTCCAAGGACCGTGTTTAAAAAACTGTTCTTAGTGGCTTTTACTCTCCAGCCGAAAATCTTGTTTGTGGTGACGATCGCCTCGTCTAAATCTCCAAAATAGTCACCTTCGTCTGTGAAAACCTTCATGTCATAGCATTCTGATATCTTTTTCATCTTGAGCATTTCAATCGACCTCCTATCTTGCTTAATTGTTTATTGGTTTATATAATTTATTGTTAGCATCCTCTCTTTTATATTGCTATTTAAGGTGCAGGTACCTGACAATCCTCTCTCCTTTGTCCAAAGCATCAATTTTTTTCATTTCTCCGTCATTTAGTTCAAAGTCAAATATCTCTAGATTTTCCTTCAGGTGAGTCATAGATGACGCTTTTGGGATTGCAATGATGCCTTTCTGTATTATCCATCTCAAGGTCACCTGGCCGCAGGTCTTGCCATGCTTATTCCCTATCTCTGATAATGTTTTGTCACTTATCACATGGCCCCTTGCAAGAGGGCTATAAGCCATTATCTTTATACCTACTTTTTTGCAGTATTCCTGCATCTCCTTTTGCTGTAGATATGGATGCAGTTCTATCTGGTTTACTGCGACAGGTATATATGCCCTTGCATCTTTGAGCTGGTCTATTGTGAAATTTGACACACCAATCGATTTTATCTTCCCATCCTTTTTTAAATCAGAGAGCGCTTTGTAGGCGTTATCCATTTTCTCTGTAGGATGCGGCCAGTGTATCAAGTACAAATCGAGATGCTTTCGCCCCAGTTTTTTCAGAGAGCTATCGCAGGCTTTCTTAACAGATTCATAAGACAGATGCTCCCACCAGACTTTCGTTGACAGGAACACTTCAGTTTTGCCAATCCCTGTTCCAACCTCTGTTTCATTTCCGTAGAACTCTGCAGTGTCTATCAGTGGATAGCCCAATGTTAGCGCATCTCTTACGGCATTTTGGCATCCAGCACCTGTAAGCTGCCATGTCCCAAGACCTAACGCAGGGATATCATTACTGTCATTCAATGTCAATGTTGGAATCATCCAGAAAAATAAGTTAAGAGTGAATATAAGTTTAATGTTGATACATGACATGCTTAGCCATTCCATGCTGTACGACATATACAGGATCCATACTGCCGGAAAAGTCATCCAATGCTTGCTCTATTGAGCCAAAGCGTGTCACTTCTGGCCGTTGTGGCATAAGTGGCTGACTGAATAAGGTGTTATAGATGTTTGCAAAGGTCATCATCGAATCATTAAACCTTGTAGCAGTTATGGGCTTTTTGCCGACAGAGGATGTTTCAACCAGGACTCTGTCACCTTTCAGTTCATTGCACGGGATTCCAACATCAGATAACGCATAAACCATTTTTTCACCTTTCAATTATTTGTGCTCTTTTAATAAAAGAAAAGTCAATCTGAAACCAAAAACCGCAATAGCAGCAAATCGTCGCCACATACCGGCTTTTCTTTTTATTATTCCATAATTCTATTGAGTTATTTAAACCTTTCTATTTTTTATAACTAAATAGTAGTAACATGTTATTTTTTATACTTTGAAGCAGGAGAGAGACAAATCTTTAACTAGGGATTGAATCTCTTTCTAGTTATGATTGTGATACTCGTTTCCGGAACCCCTGGCACAGGCAAGACCACGTACGCAAGGAAACTTGCGAAGGACAAGAAATACAGATATCTCGATGTCAATGCGCTCATTGATGAAAAAAAGCTTATAGATGGTTACGATAAAAAAAGGGATTCCAAGATAATCGATACTGAAAAGCTAAACGCTGCGCTAATTGAATTGATCTCTTCTGAAAAAAAGGCCAAAGGGATGGTCATAGATTCACACTTATCTCATTTCCTGCCTCCAAAATACGCTAGCAAGTGCATAATCACTAAATGCAGCCTACCTGTGCTTAAGAAAAGGCTTGAGGAAAGAAAGTATTCCAAGGCAAAAGTGCGCGAGAACCTGGATGCAGAGATATTCGACACTTGCAGAGTGGAGGCTTTAGAGCTTGGACATAATGTTGAAGTTGTCCTGACAGACTAAGATTGTTATTATTATGTCTTTTTTTTAGCATTTTGTTCAACTATTTACTACTTTTTAGAAATAAATAAATATAAGAGATTGACACGAAGCCAAATGGATAAACAAAACCTAATAACAGAGATATCAGCATCAGAAATCATTTTTGCAGCTGACCCATTAGACGGATTAGGGAACTACGATCTTAGGCAGCTAACTTCCCAGAGCTCAGGAATCGGCATCTCCGAAATTATAGGACAAGGAAGCATAAATGCGTTTTTACCTAGAACCAGTTCCTATATCTTTGAAAAAAAGAGCAGAGACCTTGTTGATGAGATACTTATTGCAGACCACAAGGGGTCACTATCTTTGATTACTAACGGAAGCGTACCTAAGGTTTCTCCAGATGGTAGATTCATAGGTTTCCTTAACTATGTGGAAGACAGATTCTGTAATATATTCTGTACTATTAATATTGACGGAACAGGTAGAAGGGAACTTAGCCTTCCAGCATATGATTCTTTTACTATCGCTTCCAATGGCCTGATTGCTGTCCCTTATGAAAATAAAATAACTATTATCGACAAATATGGGTCTATTGTTAGGGAACTAAATGGACATCATCCCTCTTTTTCACCAGATGGTTTACTCCTTGCTTATGACTCAAGAGAGGGAAAGAAGTCTTTTGAAAATAGCGACATATCGGTTGTGCATGCAGAGACAGGTGCAGTGATTCATACGCTTGATGGTAGCGAACCTATATTCTCTAGAGACGGAAACAGGTTAGTCTACAGGACATACTCACCTTTTAGTGGAGAGAGCACACATATATATACTCTTGACACAGAGCAATCTATAAACATATGTGACCATGGGAAATCACCGTTCAGGGTTGTCTGGTCACCCTCGGACAACTTTATTTCTATTGAGGCGCACATAAAAGCGCAAGGATCTCCTATTATCTCAGGCTCCTGCATTTATATGTATGCAACAGATCAACCACAAAAAAAACCAATGATGACAATCCCAAACGCGCATTATCTCTCATGGTCTGGGTTCATAAAATAAACTAGCCGCAGCCAGAGCAGCCGCCGCATGACCCGCCGCAAGAGCCTCCTGGAGAATCATTGCCCTTGTTCCCTATATTTACTTTGAATACAGGCATCATCTCTTTTGCGTTGCAATGCTCACAAGAGAGGGTCTTTTCTACTTCATGCTTTTCAGAATAGCTGCAGAATATCTCAGAAAGATGCTTGCATTGCCTGCACCTGTAAGTGTATGTTGGCATTTTACATAAATAAGAAGAATATAAATAAAAATCTACTGCTCAAAAAAGCCTTTGTAGAATTTGTATGCCTCATACAAATCGACTTTTGAGAGTATCTCTCTAGGCGAATGCATGCCGAATACACCTGGCCCCGCGTCTACAGTGTCCATGCCAAAGCGCGACATATATAACGCTATTGTTCCGCCTCCTCCTATATCCACCTTTCCAAGCTCAGATGTCTGCCATGTGACTTTGTTCTTCTGGAGTATCTTCCTTATCTCATTCATGTATTCTGCATGGGCGTCGTTTGCGCTGTATTTTCCGCCAGAGCCTGTGTATTTCTCTATTGTCACTCCAAAACCGAGCTGTGTCGCGTTCTTCTCGTCAGACACCTCAGGGAAGTTTGGATCAAGAGCTGAGCTGACATCGGCAGACACAGCCTTTGAATTCACAAGCAGCTCTTTAGGGCTGATAGACAGGCCGAGCTTCTTTACAACAATCTCAGCAAAGTCAAGCAACACAAAGCTCGCCGCACCGCTGTTCCCGACAGATCCAATCTCCTCCTTGTCTGAGAAATAAGCTACGGCTGTGTTCTTGCTCTTCGAGTCGAGCAAGGCTCTCAGGTTTGCGAATGTTGCAGATTTATCATCATGTCCATATCCAGAGATAAGGGCTTTATCAAACCCGATATCGCGCGGAGTCCCTGCAGGGACGAAATTCAATTCTGCAAACGAAAAATCCTCTTCAATCATTCCATATTTCCTGTTCAGGAGCTCGAGTACAGCCATCTTCACTTTATCCTTTGCATCCTTGTCTTTGACAGGTATGTTGCCTACAAATACATTGAGCTGCTCTGCCTCTACTATCTCATTGCCTGTCTTCTCCATCTGTTTTTTTGCGAGATGAGGCAATAAGTCGGATACCAGGAAACGCGGCTCATCATCTTTCTCTCCTATTGAGAACTCATGCTTGACACCTTCCTTTGTATAGGCTACACCATACATGGCAAGGTCTACATTTGTCCACTGGTATTTCTTCACTCCACCATAATAATGTGTCTTCATCAATGCCAGGTTATTCGCTTCATACAGCGGGTTTGGCTTGATGTCGAGCCTTGGCGAGTCAAGGTGGGATCCGATGATCATCAGGCCATCTGTCTCTTTTCCGACCTTCATTGCAATGACAGACTTGTCCTTGATATTGAAGAAGACCTTGTCCCCTTCCTTCAATGTCATCATCATCTCGATGTCCATGAATCCGAGCTTCTCTAGCCTCCTGATTATCTCTCTTGTTGCAGAGCGCTCTGTCTTTGCAACAGCTAAAAATCCCTTGTAATCTTCTGCAAAGCTTTGCACAGCGCCAGCTGGATTAGATAGCCAGGCAGATTCTTTCTTCCGTAATAGTTCTGGTTTCTTTTTTGCCAATTTCTCACCTTTCATAATATCTTTTCAATAGCAGAGCGTCATCTTCGATATTTGGGCTCTCACATACTACAACGCCTTTGATTTTAAATTCTTTCCATACATCCAGAAGCTGTTTATAATTCATGTCAGACTCTTCCAGGATAAGATGGTTCCTCTCGCCTTTGTCTGAATACGCAATCCCTGACAGGTGGATATGCATATTGTCAAGCCCCTCTCTTCCAAGGGCCTTTTCAACTTTTGACAATACTTCTACAAATTCTGGTTTTGTATTATATTTTCCGCCAGACCTGGCATGTAGATGTGAGAAATCGAATACAGGCATGACGCCTTCTATCCCCTGGCTGATTTTCAAGAGCTCATCCACATTTCCGAACTGCGATTCCTTTCCGGTTGTCTCAGGCCTGATGAAAACATTATTGCCTCTGTCATCAAGCCTTTTCCTGATCTCTCTGATGCTATTTTCAACTTTTTCAAAGACCTGCTGCCTTTCCATCCCCAGATAGAATCCAGGATGGAAGCAGACAGAGACTCCGCCGCACTGATTCAGTATGTCTGCAGAGTTCTCGATCCTTGCCATGCTTGCGCTAAGCTTCTCTGGCTCAACTGCGTTGAGGTTTATGAAATAGGGAGCATGGCACGTCAATATGACATTATGCTTTTTTGCCTGTTCCCGGACTAGCGGCGCTTTTTCTGAGCTGATATTCACGCTATGGACAAACTCCAGTTCCATGTTCCCTAATCCCAGTTCCCTTACTCTTGCAATGCCGTTTATCGTATCTCTTTTCTCAGTTGACAAAGGCACGCCAGCAGTCCCGAAATGAAGCTTTTCCATCAATTAAGTATCTATGTGGTTTTTTTATAAATGTTATGTAAAACCTGGCACCCTATCCTGCCCAAGGTTTTAACCCTGGTTAAAGCTAGAATTCTTAAATGGCCCTGGATTTGTTTAAGCCATGTCAACCAACAGTGTAACATTGCACAGAGTTCTTAAAGCAACTCCAGAAAAAGTCTATCGCGCCTTTACAGAGCCTGATGCCCTTGCATCATGGATTCCGCCATACGGTTTTATATGCGTCATTCACAAGATGGATGTGAAGGTCGGCGGGAACTACAAGATGTCTTTTATCAATTTTTCTGCAGGCAAGGGAGATTCTTTTGGCGGGAAATACCTTGAACTGAAGCAAAATGAATTCTTAAAATATACAGACAAATTTGACAACCCTAATTTGCCTGGAGAGATGATCACATCGGTCTGGCTCAAGCAGGTTTCCTGCGGCACAGAGATAAAAATTGTTCAGGAAGGCATTCCCTCTGCTATTCCGGTCGAGATGTGTTATCTGGGATGGCAGGAGTCGCTTGAAAAATTGGCAAAATTAGTTGAGCCGGAAATCCCTGCTGGATGATTCTATAGAAATGCCGCCTTTAACTAGTTCATAAATGCTAGCCCAGGAACATTTTAGATATTTCAAGCAGGCAGAGTCAGCTAAAGCCACCACGCCTTTTTTTACTCACAAACAAGCCCCTTAAACGAAATCCTTATATACGTACTTTCGTGCTGCAATCATATGCCGCCAAGCGTATTTGTGATTTTCGGTGCAACAGGTGATTTGACACACAGGAAACTGATCCCAGCAGCCCTCAGCCTTTTCGAAAAAGGAAGGCTTCCGGAAATATTCGCGATTGTCGGTGTCGCGAGAAAGGACATGACAACTGAAGAATTCAGGTCAAGCCTTGAGGCTTCAGCAAAGCAGTTCAAGAAGCACTTCTCTGCCGCTAGCTGGAAAAGATTTTCACAGCTCATCCATTATTTTAAGAACGATTTTGACACAGAAGGTTCCTACCCTGAAATGAAATTATTTATGGAAAAGATAGACCAGGAATACGGGACAGCAGGAAACCGTGTATTGTATCTTGCAACAATGCCAAGGCATTTCGAGAACATCATCAACCTGATGAAACGGTATGACTGCATCAAGAGAACAAAAGACAGGACCTATAGGATTGTCATAGAGAAACCGTTTGGCACAGACCTTAAGAGTGCGACAGATCTCAACGAGAAACTTAGCGCACTGTTTCATGAGAAGGAGATTTTCAGGATAGACCATTATCTCGGGAAAGAGACTGTGCAGAATCTTTTTGCGCTCAGGTTTGCAAACAGGATCTTTGAGCCTGTTTGGAACTCCAAACATATAGACAATGTGCAGATAACAGTTGCCGAAAGCCTTGGTGTTGAAGGGAGAGGTGGCTATTACGATGGCTATGGGGCGACAAAGGACATGATACAGAACCATCTTCTGCAGATACTCTCTATCTTTGCCATGGAGCCTCCAAAAGAATTTGAGAGCGAGGCAATCAAGGACAAAAAAGTTGCTCTTTTAACGAAGATAAAGTTAGATAGCTATCAATTGGGCCAATATAACGGATATGCGCAGGAACCAGGTGTTGCGCCAGGGACAAAGACAGAGACATATTCAGCAGTCAAGCTACATATTGACACACCTCGTTGGAAAGGCACGCCATTCTATCTTAGGACTGGGAAGAAGCTTGCTAGGAAAGCGTCAGAGATCGTTGTCCGGTTCAAGGACTGCGAGTATAACCTTTTTGACGTGAAGAGCAATGTCTTGGTGATAAGGCTCCAGCCAGATGAAGGCATCTATCTGAGGTTCAATGCAAAAGAGCCTGGGACGGATTTCAAGATAACTGAAGTATCCATGGATTTCTGCCACGAGTGCCTGTTTCCGATAAATACACCCGAGGCGTATGAAAAGCTGATTTTTGATGCTTTTTCAAACGACAGGAGCCTGTTCTCAAGATGGGATGAGGTTGCCTCTGCCTGGAAGCTGGTAGATAGGATTGATAAGAGCAAACCAGTTATCTATGAGCAAGGAAGCTGGGGACCGCCATCTTTTGATGACATGACTTGGAGGGAGCCGCTATGATCACACATGATTTGAAAGAAGCTATACTCACAATAAGAAAGACCGTCGCAAGCGAAGTCCTGAAAAAGGAATATGCGACAATAGGCCTTCCGGGCGGCAGGAGCGTCAAGGTCCTTTTGGATGCGCTCCAGAATGAAGAGCTTCCATGGAAAAAGATTCACTTCTTCATGGTTGATGAGCGTCTTGCTCCGCTTACAAGCGAAGATAGCAATTTCAAGATGCTGAAATCTGTATTTTTTGAGGGGTTGATATCATCGGGCAAGCTCCCGCAGAAGAACCTCCATCCATTTGATCCTGAGAACCAGACACCACAGGAATATTCTGCGACACTAGTTGATTTTGGTGGAAGATTTGATGTTGCAGTGCTAGGTGTCGGAGAGGATGGCCATGTAGGAGCGCTCTTCCCTAATTATTCCATCGAGTCAAAGGAAGAGTATTTTTTCACAATAGACAATTCTCCAAAGCTTCCAAAAGAGAGGATGACTTCATCAAGATCGCTCCTCACAAAGAGCCAGCTTGGAGTCCTTCTTTTCATTGGTGATGGAAAGCGGACAGCGCTTAGCCAGTTCAAGGATACTAACGTCACAGTGTCAAACTGCCCTGCAAAGCTTGCGCTGGAAATGCAGTCATATGTTGCTTATACAGACATAAGATGATTCCGGTAAATGTCAAGACAGTCCTTGCTATATTTTTTGTAATAGGCTCTTTGCTTGTCTCTGTTTCAGGATATTTTTTCTATTCTTTCCAGTCAGTAGAAAAACTACGCACAGAAGGAACCATTGTCTCTGTAGATATAGCCTATGATTCAGATGGAGACA
The DNA here is from genome assembly GCA_013335235.1 of Nanobdellota archaeon. Lineage (GTDB taxonomy): Archaea > Nanobdellota > Nanobdellia > Woesearchaeales > GW2011-AR15 > JAAXVZ01. Next base: position 19,440 of record JAAXVZ010000001.1, read on the forward strand.
GATATGAGCGGCCAGCTATTTCTTATATGACACAAGAAGGGGAAGTCAGGACTTTTGTGCCGCATGTCAAAGAGTCATTAGCTACATATTCTGTCGGCCAGAAGATTCAGGTCTTATATGACCAAAAAGGGAATGCGTGGGTTGATTCGTTAGTCCAGCTATATTTTCCATACGCTGTTCCATTTTTTATAGGTGTAGTTTTCCTGATTGTCTCTTCTGCTGTATTTCTATCAATAAAACCGCAAGATAAGGGGCTTAAGGATACAGGAAAAAGGCTAGTCACACAATATGTTAGGAGAGAGGAAGTGCCAGAGATACAGGTAAATGGAAGACCGCAATATAGGATACTCACAAAAGGCACAGATGCTGCAGGGAATGAAGTGTTTTTCCATAGCGAAGCTATGGACTTGCCGCCAGATGAATTCCCGAGAGAGTTTATAGACATATATGTAGACAGGAAGAATCCATCAAGATATTATATGGATCTCTCCTTTCTTGAGGTGAAAAAATGAGAATCGGAATTATAGGATTAGGAAGGATGGGAATGCACATGTGCTTCAGGCTAGTGAAAGAGAAGCACGAAATAGTTGTTTTCAACCGCTCTCCGGAGAAAATCAAGGAAGCGGTGAAACAAGGAGCGATTGGCTCTGCCAGCCTAGCTGATTTTGCGAAAAAGCTTGGGAAGACAAAGATAGTCTGGCTCATGGTTCCAGCAGGAGACCCAGTCGATGAGATGATAACAGGCCTATTGCCCAGCCTCAATAAGGGCGATATTATTATTGATGGCGGCAACTCAAATTACCAGGATTCGGCCAGGCGTGCAGAGTTCCTGAAACTCAAGGGCGTCTCCTATTTGGACTGCGGGACATCCGGCGGCCTTGGCGGGGAGAAGACAGGCTACTGCCTTATGGTTGGCGGAGAGAAGGCAGCATACACCAAGCTGGTTCCAATATTCAAGGCGCTTTCAGCTAAGGAGGGTTATTTTTACACAGGGCCATCAGGAAGCGGGCATTATGTCAAGATGATACACAACGGCATAGAATACGCGCTCCTGCAGTCTTATGCAGAGGGTTTTGAGCTTCTGACAACAGGGCCGTATAAGATTGATCTCCCGGGTGTAGCAGAACTATGGAACCATGGTTCTGTCATCAGGTCATGGCTTCTTGAGCTAGGTGCAGATGCGCTGAAAAAAGACCCCACTCTTCAAGGCATTGAGGACTTTGTAGGTGGGGGATCTACAGGCACTTGGACAGTCGAGGAATCCCTCAGGACAGGGACACCTAGCCCGATGATTGGGCTTGCGCTGGCTTTAAGGTTCAGGACAAGGCAGAAATCCTCCTTTGCAGGAAAGATGGTTTCAGCTTTGCGAAATGGATTCGGCGGCCATGAGACAGTCAAAAAGCAGAAATAGTCCTTCTCTTTCTTATTTATCATGGATGTAAAACAGTTCTCTGGCGACAAGATACTTTTTCATCTTGAAAGAGTGGAAGAATTCCTTTCTACAGGAAAGTCAAGGCCGATAACAATCGAATTTGACATGACCAATCTCTGTAACCATAACTGCCCATTCTGCTATGGGTATTATAATAGGAAAGAGAATAAGTCGCATCTTTCTAAAGAAGAGGCAATTAGATATATTACACAACTAAAGGCAGCAGGTGTTATCGCAGTTATGTTTTCAGGTGGAGGAGACCCACTCATGAACAGGAATACGATTGATGTGATGGAATATGCTAAGTCTCTTGACCTTGATGTGGCTTTGATAACAAACGGCCTTGCCATGGATGCAAAGACCTCTGAAAGGGCAATTAAGATATGCACGTGGATCAGAGTCTCTGTGGATGCAGATAATGAAGAAACTTATCATAAGACCCACGGAGTATCAAAGCAGGCATGGGAGACAATGCTAACGAATGTCAGGGAGCTAGTATCACTTAAGAAAAATACAGGCTCTAGTTGCACAATCGGTGTAGGCTATCTTACTACTAAAGACACTATCTCTAGGGAGAAGATGCTCAAGTTCACAAGGAAGTTCAAGGAGCTAGGTGTCGATTATTCCCAGTTCAGGCCTCTCATGCCAAAGTGGGAAGAGAATAAACAGGTAGACCCGGACCCATCTCTAGATATAATAAAGGAATGCGTAAAAGAAGCAGCTCCGGGATACGATGTACTTTATTCAAAACCAAAATATGAGTTCATGGACAAGCCAAGAGCTGAGTGGAGACCATATGGCATATGCTTAGGCGTTAATTTCACGACAGTGATTAGCGCAGATAGTAAGGTATATGTCTGCTGCCATCATAGAGGCATTGAAAAATACTGCCTAGGAGACCTAAGAAAAGAGACATTTGGACAGATTTGGGAAAGGCGGCAGAAGACCTTTACTAAGATAGACTTCAGGGACTGCCCATATTTCTGCAGGAACAACCCTTTCAACATGCTCTTATGGGAGATGAAAAATGGCAAAAAATTTTCAAGGAAAGGAAAGGCAGTGCATGAGAATTTTCTTTGATTAGTTGTACTTAGCAGTTATTGTCTCAATTATTTTATCTAAGTCTGCCTTTGCTTCTGTGGCAGTAAAGCCGCCTTTTACCGATTTTACGTGTGCAAAATAATAAATCTGTGCAGCAAAAGGAGGTTTATCTGTTACTTCACGAAGATCACAGTTAAGTACCCTTAAAATTCCTGCACCTGTTTCTTTTATCTCTTTTAAACCAGCATGCGCTTTTCTTGCATCTGCCAAGGTATTAAAATAAAATATGCCTTCCATGCCGTCTCCTGGATTAAAAATTGAATTATATGTTGCCATTTTTATTACTTAAAAGTAGTTATATTTAAACATTTTGGAAACGTGGTCCTGTTCCTTCAATAAAATAACTATAAAAAAGAAAAAAGCCTATCCGTAATACACTGGCTTAGTCTCCTTCATCTCCTTGCCTCTTGCAGCGCGGAACTGGCTCTGCAGTTCCTTGTATGCGTCAGCGACATCCTTGGTTACTGAAGGAGAGACCTTCTGCATAGCATCATCGAAGAAGGTCTTACCTATCTTCTCTGCCTTGATATCTTTCCTTAAAGCCAGCATCGCAGCTTCCCTGCATATCGCTTCTATATCTGCGCCGACATACCCTTCAGTAAGCCTTGCAATCTCCTTCAAGTCCACATCTTTTGAGATTGGCATGTTCTTTGTGTGTATTTTCAGTATCTCTAGTCTTGAAGCCTCATCAGGGCTTGGGACAAGGATAATTCTGTCAAACCTTCCTGGCCTGAGGAGTGCAGTATCTATCATATCCGGCCTGTTTGTCGCGCCTAGTATGACTATGTTGTGAAGATCGACAACACCATCCATCTCTGTCAGGAGCTGATTTACAACTTTGTCGCTGGTGTGGCCGTCAGATGTGTCGCCGCCTCTTCTTGCAGCAAGCGAGTCAAGCTCATCAAAGAATATGATTGCAGGTGAGGCTTGTCTTGCCTTCTCGAATATCTTCCTCACAGCCTTCTCAGATTCTCCGACCCATTTTGACAATAGTTCAGGCCCTTTTACCAATATGAAATTTGCCTTGCTCTCATGCGCAACAGCCTTTGCAAGCAGCGTCTTTCCAGTTCCTGGCGGGCCGTATAGCAAGATGCCTTTTGGCGGCTTTATTCCCATCCTTGAGAAAACTATCGGCTGCTTCAGTGGCCATTCAACAGCTTCTAGAAGTTCCTGCCTTACTGTGTCAAGCCCACCTATGTCTCTCCATGATACATTCGGAACTTCAATCAGGACTTCACGGAGCGCACTTGGCCTGACAACTTTCAGGGCCTCGACAAAATTGCGTTTCTTTACTTTCAGCTTCTCCAGCTGCTCTTTTGAAATGGGTTTGTCTTCTTCCAGCTTCAGGTCAGGGTAAATCTCTCTTAGCAGGTCCATCGCCGCCTCTTTTGCAAGGGCAGACAGGTCTGCACCCACAAAACCATGGGTGACTTCAGCTAGATCATCTAGCATCAGCTCACGTATAGATACAAGGATGATTGTCTTTATCTCGTTTCTTTTATCTTTAAGTTTTGATGTTATTATCTCTTTTGCTTCTTCTGATTTGCCTGGCTGGACAGTGCTTGCGATGCTCTCAGCAATCCTCCTCCTGCACTTGCTTGCGAGGATCTCTGAGTTCTGGTCAAGGTTTTCTTTTGAAAGCTGCTTTAGGTATGTCTCCAGTTTTGCTACCATCTGTTGCGAGAATTGCTTGCCTTCCTTGTTTATATCTTTTGCAAGGTGTACAATCTCACTGGTCTTTACTGCCTCGAGCATCTTAGCAAGGCCAGCCTCTATCTTCTTTACATCTATATTCGGATCTATTGTCTTCGGATCATCATCAATAGGCATGTTTCTTGAGTGGATCTTCAGGATATTGAGCCTTCCTTCTTTGTCCGGAACACCGATTTCGAGCTCTCTATCGAACCTTCCAGGCCTTCTTAATGCAGGATCCAGTTCATTTGGGATGTTTGTCGCGCCGATGACTATTACTTTCCCCCTGCTTTTCAGACCATCCATAAGAGCCAGCATCTGTGCTACAACACGTCTCTCAACTTCTCCTTTCGACTCTTCTCTCTTTGATGCGATTGCGTCGATCTCATCTATGAATATTATCGAAGGTGCGTTCTTCTCCGCCTCTTCAAACTTTTTTCTCAGATTCTCTTCAGACTGACCATAATACTTTGACATGATTTCAGGTCCGTTTATTAAGAGAAAGTTTGCGCTTGTCTCATTTGCAACAGCCTTTGCAAGCAGTGTTTTTCCTGTTCCGGGTGGTCCATACAGCAAAATTCCTTTTGGAGGTTCGATGCCAAGGGCCTCAAAGACCTCAGGGTGCTTCAGTGGCAACTCGACCATTTCCCTGATCTTCCTGATCTCATCCTGGAGTCCGCCTATATCTTCATACGTGACTTCAAGAGCTTTGCCTTCCTCTGCAACCTCTGTTGCCTGCGGATTGAACTGGACTTCAGTCTGTTCGGTTATCATAACTGCCTGTTTTGGTGTTGCATCTACAACAATAAATTTCAAGTCACCTAAGCCAAAGCCCATCAGGCCTTCTGGCATCATCGAGAAAATATCCTCATCAAACATCGGATTCGCTTGTGTGCTCTGTTTTCGCCTTCTGCTTCCGCCAAGAGAGACTATATCTCCTTTTATTACTGCCCTGCCAAGAAGCCCCATCTTGAAAACTCTCGGGTCTCCCCTTATGCTTATATCTTTTCTCTGTGGGGCAATGACCACTTTCTTCGCTTCGACAACGCTTGCCTTCTTTACACTCACGGTCTCTCCTATTCCTGCTTTTGCATTCCTCCTTATGAGACCATCCATCCTTATTATATTAAGGCCAATATCTCCAGGATATGCCCTGTCAGCGATGCCGACAGTTGTCCTTTCTCCTTTAATCTCTACAATATCTCCAGCCCTTATTCCGAGCTCATACATGAAACTGGAATCTATTCTGACAATTCCTTTATTGACGTCATCCTGGATAGCTTCTGCAACCTTGAGTTTCAATTCTCCTGTCATATCAATCACCTGTTTTTAATAATAATTGGGGGTAATTAAAGATATCGCTAGAATTTTTGTTTTCCATAGGTGTATTCACCAGTTGTTCGGCATGGAAAGCGAAAGGGCCCAAGCGATGGACCAGAACGATTGATAATAATAATAAAAATTACTTCTTCTTAGGCTTTGCAGCAGCTTCCTCTATCTTTGGCAAAGGAATCTGTGGAGGCAATTGCATATCTCTTGCGATAAAGAGTGCCTGCATATTGCACCTTGCGAGCAGTGTATTATATACATCTTTCATTATATCTGATTGAAGCTTCTTCTCCTTCTCCCATAAGGCAATTGCCTCTTTTCCTTTGGTCTCTGTCACTACCAGGACAAGTGCGCCTGCCAATGTTATTGAGGCGATATCAGGAGCATATGTTGTCTTGAACTCGAAAGAGAACTCAAGGCCTTTTTGCTTACTTGCACCTGTGATTTTAGCTTCTTTCACATCAACAACTGCAAGATTATTGCTTACCTTCAATCCTTCTGTTATTGATTTCTTTTTTTCAGCAATCATCTTTGTGTATCTGAATCCAAGTACTGTCATTTTCTCACCTTCAATTGATTATGATGTAGTAATTTTGAAGTGAATATATAAAGATATCTGGCCTGGAAAGATTATCTCATTTTTTAGTGCAATTGTGCGTAAAGCTTGCATGTAATTACAGTTTATCAGAAAGAACGGAACCAACAATGAAATCTAATTGAAATTAAGGATACCGGTCCTATTGTCAAAAAACGAAAATCCCCTTGCCAAGCGCATTTCTTCTCTGGGATAATACCATGTTGTGTCATCCTTTATATTGTCTAGCTCATTATAGACAACAGTCCTGAACATGTCTCTTCTGCCTTCCCGATAGATTGCGATATTGTCCATCCGACCGGAAAAATCTCTGAGATTCTTGCGCATCTCTCCATATTTTCTTGTGAGAGAATATTTGATTTGCAGCCCTTCTCTTTCCAGCGTTGCGGTAAAGCTTGTTGATTGGTCAAATTCAGTCGTTCCTGCAGCAAGGGTAGGTGACAGGTCTAGTTTACATCCTAATCTGGATGCGGTATCATGAAGGTATGATCTGAACTCGTCAATCCGCTCTGTCGTCGCAGTCATTACAGGGTTATAAGAAAGCAAGGCGTCAATCTCATTGAACCCTGTTTTTGCATCATTTTCATAAGCAAGTATAGCTCCAGTAGGTTTGCCAGAGGCAGTATAGAATACTACTTTTCCCATGATCATTTTGCCGCAGCTTAGGATGGAGATGTGGTCTGTTAATAGGTCTCCATTTTGTCTAGACTGGTCGGGATTGACTGGGTTATGGGGCCTTTCTAGTACAAATTCTATGCCTAAATCTCCTTTTTCTAGTTTTGCAGTGTACCTTATAGCATTGGGGTCTTGTTTGCTTACAGATTCTGACACAGACAGGCTGCTGCCAATTATTTGGTTTGCAGTCTCTAAATACTCTCTCAGTTGTTGGAGTTTTGGCTCCTCAGACGTTAATCCAATTGGTGAGTAAGCAAGCAGTACATCAAACGCATTCATAAAACACAAGTTTATCTTACTTTATATAAAACTTTTTATATTTTAACTACTTATTGATAGTTACAAATAGAAGTTATGGCACGCGTGGTCAGCGATACTTATATAGTCTGGATTTTTAGTCATGTTAAGTGTTTTAATAGATAAAGGTTGCCTGCCGAAAGAGTGGACGCATAAGTTTTATTGGGCACAGCCCAGTGTTAAATTTAGAGCCCCTTTTTCCGGCAAGCATCATCTTGGCAGGATAGAAGATTTATAAAGCTTTTCATATAGCATAAGGAATATGACTAATCAGGCAGCAGAGCGGTTCAAGATATACAAGAATGTTTTTGACGAGTTCACTCTGCAGACATTGTTCAAGCTCTCAAGCGAGGATCATTTTGACGAGCTTTTAAGCCCTATAATGATTGGAAAGGAAGCAAACATCTTCTTGGCAGAGACAAAAGACCATAGTTATGTGATTGTGAAGATATACAGGCTTGCGTCGTGCAACTTCAACAAGATGTATTCCTACATCCGGTCTGACCCAAGGTTCATGTCATTAAAGAACCGGAAGCGCCTGGTGATCTTCAGGTGGGTCCAGAGGGAGTACAGGAACCTGCTCTTAGCAAGGGAGAGGTTGAATGTCCCGACACCGATAGCGTTCTCAAACAATGTCCTTGTGATGGAATCCATTGGAGATGATAGGCCTGCTCCACAGCTGAAAGATCAGACTCCAAAGGATATCAAAGGTTTTGCGTCAAATATACTAAAACAGGTTGAAGATTTGGCAGAATTAGGTCTTGTCCATGGAGACTTGTCGGAATTCAACATACTGAATCAGAACGAGAAGCCCTATTTTATTGACTTTTCGCAAGGCACTAGCACACAGGACCCGAATGCAGAAGAATACCTTAAAAGAGACCTTGAAAACCTTGCAAGATTCTTCAGGAAGCACAAGTTCGAGCTGGACGCAAACGCGCATTTCGAGAAAATATGGAAACAAATAAAAAGAGGGAGACACTAAACCCCTTATAGGTGATCATAACATGGCTGAAGAAAAAACATCAAAAGACGAACAGGTCGGATTTCATAAAGGCGCATTATCAACATTAGCAAAAGAGAGACAGGAAATGATGAAGCTGATCGCGATAGTCGAGCAGCTCATGCAGATGCATGTCAAGGCATTATCTGAACTTGGCGTAGACCTGCAGAAGATGGCTGACGAGGCTGCAAAAGAAGGCAAGAAGCCGATTGAAGATGTTGTAGAGAAGGAGAGCAGGAGAAAGTAGCTCTTTTTTTATCTCATTATGATTTTTACCGTAACTGGGCATCCCAATGTCTTATGCACGCATAAGAATACTATCGAATTCACAAAAGACCAGGAATTGTCTAAGAAAGGGGATTGCATATTTGGCGTCGGAGCCACATTCCAGTCAAAAGAGCTTCGTCTGCTATCTTCAGAGCCAGGGCAGCTAAGGCTTACGCTCGTATTAGGAGATCTGAAGGATGAATTTACCTTCTTACCCAACCAAAATTTCACAGATGAGCATGAGCTGGTGATAAGGAGGTCTGAGCATGACACGTCACGCACCTTCGGTTTTCGGGCCACAAAAACCGCCAAGGATATTAACAGGCAGCTTGTCGAAAAGATGAAAGACAGCAGTGCCAAGGCAACAGTAATCATTGAACGAATATGAAAAAAACACTATCAAATAAGGAAACAAAGGAGATCTCAGGTGAACTTGCATCTTATCAAATCATACTCTCAAAAAAGGACAAGTTAGAAGTAGAGGACGGCATATTACTGATAAATAATGTCCCTGTCTGCTTCCTGCATGAAGGTAAGCCCATACCAACACTTAAGACACAGATCAAGTCAGCTGTGCTGAAAAAAGTAGAGGTAGATATGGGTGCAATCAGGTTTGTCACATCTGGGGCGGATGTCATGAGGCCTGGCATTGTGAAGATAGACGAAGGCATATCTAACGGCGAACCAATAGCGGTAGTCGATATGACACACAAAAAGCCTCTGGCTATCGGAATTGCGCTTTTTTCTTCAGAGGAAATGCAGGGAATGAGCACAGGCAAGGTGATACACAATCTGCATTATATAGGAGACAGGATCTGGAATTACATAGGTTAATATTCTTTTAATTAAGGAAATTAACAACCTTTAATAATAAGGTCTTTTGCTCTGCACATATGTCCGGTAGCGATAGGAATACGTTTCAGATTCTGTCCAGTGATGTCTCTGGTTTGGTCTCACAGGCAAGATACCAGCTGGAAGAGCTTCTTGCAGAAGAAAGGACAATCAGTCACCAGGCCAAGTTCAAGAACCGCCAATACCATGTGCTTGCAGATATGCTGCAAAAAGACGCTAACAAGGCGATATTCAGGAAGCCGGCACAGCTCAATGTCCCATTCCTTGCAGGCTTGCTTAGCTGCACTTCTAAGATATTCAATGGTTCAAAAAGGGATGTGCAGGCAAATGGCGTAGAGCTTTACACTACTTCGCACAGCCATACTGTCTCAAGATTCTTGGCAAGGCTCGGAAGCCCTGAGTGGAGCGTCTATCTAGGCACATGGCACGATAATTTTGAACAGGTGATGGACACAATATCGGAGAGTGACTATGCTTATTCGCTGAGAGATTTAGAAAAAATATCTGACGATGCGCTTAGGGAAAGGATAAAGCACCTTGACAGGGAATTTCCGAGAGCGATATCGACTCCAGAGAAGAGGATCGACAAGGAGGTTACAGCAAGATTATTTGAGGACGATTACAAAGGCCTTAGGAATAGGGTCCTCTCTGTCCTGGCTCAGGACCTTAGGCAGATAAGGCGGCGCGCAGGGGTGCCGGCAGTAGATGCATATGCACTGCTTCTTTCTTTGGATGCTGTCACAAGGACGCCTGATGATGATTATGGTGTAGCCATAAATAATATAAGAGATATCAATACTTATGCAAGGCATTTCACCTTGATTAAACCACAGTCTTTTCTCAGTAACCCAACAGAACTAAGGCATTTTTATGAGAGAGTGAGGCTATCTGCAGAAGAAGTGAAGCTTGCAGATGGCACGCATAATTCTGTGACGCAGGAGCAGGCAATCCTCCCTGATGTGGCATATGAGCCTATGTCTCCTTCACAGGCTTCTGGGCTTGATGACAGGAGCAAGGGCCTTCAGAAAAGACTATATGTGGTGGATTTTGCAAAGGAGCTTCTGCTTTACGAATCCAAATTCTCAAGCGAACTCTCTGGGCTATACTGGGGGGTATATATGCAGCATCTGCTTTTGTCTTCCCTCTCTGCTGAAGACAGCATGAGGCAGGCCAAAGAGATAAGGAATGTCTATGGTGACAAGATCCTGGAGGATCCCCACATAAAAGAGGTCTTTGGAATCAGAGGAGGAACAAAAGCCACATATGGAGAGATTTTCGATAGGATAGAGAATATTGTCCTGGCATATGAGTCTTACGGGCTTTTGTCAAAAGTCACGACACCTTATGACCCTGAAGAAGTTGCGTTTGCTAAGGAGCATCACATTCCGGTTGGAGGGATGGTCAACAGGATAATAGCATATTCCGATAGGAAGACAATCACCACGTTATATGACGGGTTCCAACAGCCAATGGGTGTATTCACCTGTTTTAGGGATATGATTGCATTCAATAGACTCTTCAATAGCTATCTTGGCATAGCAGCCGATGGCAGTTTCGATTCTGGATTGAAAGAGTTTCAGATACAGGGATTGGGAAAGCCAATCCGTTAATCTTAAATATAATTAAAACATCAATGATGCTATGCAATCCCTTGCACACTATAATCTGCTAGATTGTTATATTCTTATTTAGTTGCTTTCCTGCACCCCTTTTTCGGATGTGGATGCAGGCGATGGAATCAAAATGGCAATAGAAGAAGTCTTCGGCGGGAAACAAGAGCACATGGTCTCTCTGGCAGATTTCACAAGATCCCTCTTTGTTCAGGATAAGGAAACAAGGGAAATGCGTATCCCTGAACTCTCTACTGAATTAAGCGACCTAGCTATTGATTTCACAGCAAGGCGAAAAGAGGAAGGCGCATTGCGCAATAGTATCCTTGGCAGGGAAATAAGGAGATTCTACATGGTGAGGCAAAAGGACACCCAAGACATGTGGACATCTAAATATATAGAAACAGAGGCGGATTTCCTGAGATTCCTGGTAACAGACCTTTTGCAATCAGGCACAAACCTTCTTGATCCAGACGCACTGATATATTCAAGGGGTGTGCCATACAGCGCAGGATATGTACTGACACGGTTTGCTGCTAAGCTTAATCAGGCAAAGGACCCATATCTCAAGGCATGTAGCGATATCCCCTATCATATGCTTGCCCATTTGCGTGGTAATGCAAAAAAGAGCCCAGACAAGGAATCCCAGGATATGGTGATAGCTATAATCGAAAGGACAAAGCATTCCCAGAGCGAGAATAAGAAACAGGCAATCCGGTGGGCGAACGATAACTATTTCCTGCTAAAGCTGAATCCATATTTCACCTATCTGCAGTTACTTGAATCCGCGATAGCTAGCGACCTGCCTCAGCCCGAGTTCCCAAGCAGGCTGAGAGATATAGCGAAGATAGCTGATGAATTAAGAAGAGAGGAACCAAATGAGGGAAGAAGATTTGAAAACAGGCTGGATGAGCTGAGGAGCAGATGGTATTATGGCGTTGGTGACAGCAACGGAGCCTCCATAATTAAATCCAGAGAATTAATCAAGAATGGGAAAGAGTATGAAGATATCGAAGTGCTGAAGGATTTTTTCAGATCGCACGAGATATTTGAGCTTGTTCCAGGCAGCTTTG
>JAAXVZ010000073.1 GCA_013335235.1 Nanobdellota archaeon
CCTGTATTCTCTACTGGCTCTCCTGGCTTGATTCCTGAAGTATCCTCATAGACCTGGATTGTTGTCTTCTCCCCGTCTACCTGGATGACCTCACCCATGAGGTTTTCATTCCCTACCCTGACTAGATCATACATCCTTGCGTTGATGCCTGTCGCGACGACGACCGGCCCTGCAATCCTGATAAGCTTTCCTTTTTCATTCAACTTGAATCACCCTACTTTGACCATAAATCTATGCCGATAGCCTTCTTGATCCTGTCCCTTAGACTGTCCTGGGCAAGATCGTTTGTAGACAGGACCACAATGACTGGAGAGATAGAATTCTCAACCTGCCTCTTCTGGTTCGCCTCAAGCCTCGACATTGCTTTATCATTTGTTACTATGACTCCGATCGAAGTGTCAGCCATCGCCTTGTTAAAGCTTTGCCTCAGCTGATCTGAAGTCTCTGCCTCAAAAATCTTCCTTATCCCGATGAGCGAGAAGCCCATCGTGAATTCACTGTCCCCAACTACTGCCAGTTCGCTCATTTTTTCAACCTGTGACTATGATCTTCTTCACATAATCATCTGTAAACTCTAATGCCCTGCTCTTGATTATCGCCCTGAGGTTCCTTACCTCTATGTCTTTTGCGAACATATAGCCTAGGACCATATCAACCGTCAGCGGATGCTGATGATAGAGCAGCATGCTTTTCTTCAATAGCACGCTTGTCAGCAAGACTTCATATCTCAGCAATGGCACATCCTCTGTCGGCTTCAGATCGCCAAGCTCTTTTCCATAGGATGTCTTTGAAAGCGTCTTCAAGAACTCAGGGAATGTTGATTTCGAATTGAGCTCTTTTAAAAGAGCTGGTTTTATCTCCTTTCCTGAATAGATGAGATATGGCTCTATGTCTTTCTTGAGGAGCTTGAACGCAATCTTCTTCATCATCAGGTTGACATTGTAGATATCGAATTCATAGAGGAAGAATTCCCTGAACAGCTTGCCTTCTGCAGGTATCTTCTCTGCAAAAGCTGTCGTGTCTTCATAATAATGCTTGTCTAGCAGGTTCTCTATCTCAGAGAGATCCTGGCTCTTTTCAAATTTCTCGATCGCCGGCCTGAACGGCTCTGCGCTGATTATCCCGCAGCTCTCGATTATCTCCCTTGCTGTCTTCTTGAAAGCTAGCCTTTTCAATGCGTCTTTTTTCAGCCCGCCAACAGGAAGAAGCATCTCTAAAACTATGTCTGGATCTGTCCCTGTGACTTTTGAGCGTAGCAACGTCTTCAAATTCCAGAAATCATACCTCTTGAGGTACTGGTCCATCAATAGCTTTGTGCTATCGTCAGAGATCATCCTCAGCTTAATGAATATCTTGGAGAGGTGCATATTAAGGGAGTTCTCAAGGAGCTTTAGCCCCTGCATCTTCATTGCAAGGGTGTTTATCTCATCCTTATACACCCCTTCTTGCAGGTATTTGGTTATCTCTGGCAGGCTCATCTTCATGAGCTTGTCATAGTCCTCCTGCTTCAGGAGGAGGCTTTTCATAGCGCTGATCCTGGCAAAGGTATACGGATTGAACCTATAGCTTATCTTTTCCATGCTCACTCAAAGAGTATCTTCGTGATCTCGGGAAGAGCTTCCTGCCTCAGCCCGTCAAGCAGTGTCTCATAGCTCAGATCGAGCCTCATGCTGCCATCCTTGCTCTCGACAATCACTCCGCCTATGATGTCTGTTTCCTTTGGCTTGAATTTCTTCAGAGAGTCGATATCCTGCTTTGAGCAATAGACAGTCTCTACATCAAGCTCTTTTCCTGCTGCATCAAGGAGCTTACTGTTGTGTGTGTCCCTGGTCTTCCTAGGAAGGCCAAAAGCGCCTTGCTTTGCTTCCTCGAACACAGATTCTATAAGCCTTTTCTCGACAGATATCCTCTGTCTCCTGACCTGAGAGCCTGCTTCTGCAGAAGATAGGAGCTTATACTGCTCAACAGCCTTGGCTGTGTCAGACTCCATCCTCTGAGCGATTTCTGCTATCTTGGCTTCAACTGCAGCCATGATCTCATCGCGCTCTTTCTCGCCTTCTTTCATCAGGGATTTAGCCTGCTGCCTTGCGCTGCTCAGTATCTCCTTCTTAACTTCGTCGATTCCCATGTGACTTTCCACCAAAGATATGAAAACACCTAGAAGGTGCCTTCTTATGCTCCGGTTGCAAGCCCTAGGATCAGGATTGCTACGACTAGGCCGAAGATGACGAGAGACTCTGGGATGACGGTCAAGATAAGACCTTTTCCGAATAGCTCTTCTTTCTCTGCCATAGCGCCGACTGCTGCTGCACCGATGGACTGCTCTGCCCATGCTGTCGCAATAGCTGTCAAGCCAACTGCTAGTGATGCAGATAATGCAATCATTCCTGTTCCAATTCCAATTTCAGCTGCCATATTATATTTCCTCCGTTTATTTCTTGTTTATTCTAATTGACCGAATGCCTTGAACCTCTTGCCGCCGCCTGTGAAGAACTTGTTGAAGAACTCCACATAATGCAATCTTAGCGCATGCAAGAAAGGTGACAAGATACCTAATGCTATATTGATGCCATGCCCAACAATCAAGACAAGGACACCGCCGACTATGCCTATCGGGCCTGCTGCAAACATCTGCCCCGCAAGGTCATTCACGACCACTGCAAGAGAGACTGACGCAAGTCCGACTGCCATAAGCCTGGCATAAGACAATATGTTTGACATAAGCGACATGAATACTACTTCAATCAGGCCCCTTATGCCTTCACCCTTGACTACAAGGACTGTACCTATCAAAAACATGACTCCAAGGACCGGCAGGGATGACTGCGGCAGGATCACACTTAGCATCGTCGCCACATATCCTTTTATGATTCCAAGGAAATTCATGAGAAGCCATACGATGAGCGGCAGGATCATCAACCAGCCTAGCTTCTCGTAGACTGCGTGCATGAAACCATGTGCATGATACACATTGATGAATCCTACGATGAACCCGATCATCAGATGCACTATTCCAAAAAGCACTGCTATGGACAATAAGTCCTGGATCTGGTGGCTTCTCTGCAATAGCCTAGGAAGATTGCACAATGCCCCCTCTTCACCATGGTCTTCTGCAGCTTCGCCGTGGCTCTCTGCCGCAGCCTCTCCATGCGTACCTGCCTCAGCAGCGTGCTCTGGCTGGCAGATCAGCTTCTCAGAATGCAACGCAACCGCCATAGACATAGGAATCTCCTCTATTCCGAAATACTCACCATACACAAAACCGAAGACAACTGACATGACTGATGCGATGATGAATGCATTCAGCATGTGCTTTGCTCCTGGCATCTTGGCTTTCAGCCACATGAACAAGAGCAGGCATACAAGACCATAACCTACATCTCCTAACATGAATCCGAAAAATATCGGGAATGTCAGGAACATGAAGAATGTCGGGTCTATCTCCTTATAGGATGGCAATGTGTAAAGGTCCATGAATGCTTCAAACGGCTCGACAATCTTAGGGTGGTTGAATGCCACAGGGACATTGTCTTTCTTCCCTATCTTGTCTACCTTGATCATGACTTTCCTGTCAGTCACCTTTCCTATCTGATCGTCCATCTTCTTTAAGTTTTCAGTCGGCACCCATCCTTTGATAAGGAAGGTGTTCTTGGATGTGGCAAACCTCAAAGGCGCCTCAGCCTTCTCTGACTCGACAGTCAATCTTCTCTCTGATTCTATGATGAACTTCGACTGGTCAGCTATCAGCTGCTGGACATCGAACTCTGCCTGCTTGAGCTTCTTTTCTACCTGCTCTGCCTCATAGCCAAGCTTCACGAACCGCGTAGCAGGCTTAGACGCAAGATCTGGGAACTGCTTTTTTGCAAAAGGGCCTTCGATAGGCGAGAAATCATAGCCTGCAAGAATCGAGTCTACTTTCTCTTTCTTCTTTGCATCCACAAATATCCCTACGACTGAGAATCCCTCATAATTAGAGGAAAATGCTGCGGATTTCGGGCTGGATTTCTCGATCTCTTCCTTCAGCAGGTCAAACTGGGTATTGACTATACCAAAGTAATGGATATAGTTGCTGTTGTTGAAATCAGGAGATAAGTCGACTTTGAGCGAAGCGAGCGCTTTCTCATCCTGTTTCTTTGAATATATCTTCGCAAGCCTTGCAAGGTAGTCTTTCCTTGATAGCTTATCAGTGACCTGTGTGTAGAGCTTGCCTGTCTTCTCTTCTATAATGTCTATGCTTGTAGTGCTGGCCTTCCCGCCTTTGACAGAAAGCTTTAGCAGAGAGGCTAGTGTCCTCAGTTTCACAAGGACTTCAGCGTTCTTCTCATTTGAGGGATACGGCTCTCCTATATCAAAATATTCTTCTTCACTCTTCTTTGTGAAATCCTCTATATGGACTGCGCCTAGGTCATACAGTTTCTCGATGACCTGTTTCATGAAAGTCTTGGGACCAAATATGGTCACCTTGCTCATAGGTTTCGGCCTGATCATAGTGAACCGACCTTAGCATCAAGCTTTGACAACAGCAAGTCTGAAGCCTTCTTTATGTTCTTAGAACTGCCTTTTTCTAGCGCCTCTGCTTCCTTCCTTCCTTTTTCCAGGATAACTGCCTTGTCTGCGTCTATCTTATCCTTCTGCTTCCTTAACATATCCTCTTTTTTTGCGTCAAGCCCTGCCTGCTTAGATATCAGGAGCTTTGCTGCGTCTGTCTTTGCTGCAGCGACGAGCTCATCCTTCTTTTCCTGAGCCTCTTTTAGGATCCTCTCTGCCTCTTCCTCTATCTTTTTCACTTCTAGCGCGAAATCGTCAAGAATATCCTCTTTCTCATCATGATGCATTTTCTTCCCTCACGTGACCACAAAACATCTTTTTCGAAATCTTGTGTATATTAAAAACTTAATCTACTTATATTATCTAGATTACTTAGTTCCTTTCTCCACCAAATCGACAATCACCCAATCACAGAGTATCTCTGCGATATGCGAAAGGAGAGAATGAAGGTTCATCCTCTTGTATGTGTTCAGGTCTTTTACTTCACGGGACAGCTTCCTCGTCTCTTTTATGAAACTTATAAGGTCAGACTGCTTCATCGTCTCTAAGAGCAGGAGCAGGGACTCCATTGCTGTGTCGATGGAATCTAAGAGCTTCGGGTCTTCATCTATTGTTATCAGTATATCCCCTATCTGCTCAAGGCTCCTTGATATCATGCCTATATAGAATAGGTTGATATGACGTATCTTTGAGTCCTTCTTGTACATGAGGGCACTCATTATCGCCTTATTTATCAGGAGGTTGCTCTTGTCTATCTCATCCTCATACCTCTGGATGAGCTCATGCTTCGGCTCTTTTTTCATGAGGTGGACTATCGAAAGTATCTTCTTGATCATCGCAGAGAGCAGTATATCAGGGTCGCTCAGGGCAAGGGTCGTATGGCAGCTTATGTTATTGTCTTCTATATCCACAAGCTCGAGACCTCCTAGGAGAGTCTTATGGAAAAGTATCTGGTCAGGGCTGAGCGGCTCAGCGAGGGAGATATTGAATTCCCTGACAGGGCTGATATACGCCGCAATCAGGAACTTATTGACCACATCCTGGCTTGTATCATCCAGCTGTATCTTAAGGGACGGAAGGGTCGAATCTCCTTTCCTAGGCTCTACGATAAGGTCGCCTTTGGATGATTTAGATAGATGCACGACAGAATCGGTTGTCAGATTATGCTCCCTGCACCAAGGCGCAGGCAGGTAAAGATAGTAAGTTGTGCCAGATCTCTGGATTTTCCTAGTGTCCATAGAATTTTGGAAACTAAGTAGATTTTATAAAACTTGTCAAATCGCTTCTGGAAGATAAGGCTCTTTTGCTTCGCCATTTACAAACTGAGATAGTCTTTTCACCAGTTGAGTTATTGTATCCCTTGTCGGCTTACTAAGCTCAGCGTAGTTATAGCCAATATTTTCCATCTTTTCAATAAATGGTTTTGGATCTATATCGTCTTCAAGAGACATTTCAACATAGATGCACCTCTGATCACCCTCGACTGGAAGGAAGCCAAGCGCTACATTTCTTGTAAATGCCTCTGCCAGGAAATCATATGCGTTCTCCTCGCGCCTGTCACTCCACCTGTTTCCATCCTGTCTTGCATCGACAATCAGATAGCTGAGAGTTGCGGCCAGGTTTTGCTGCCTTGCCCTTCCTATATCCACATTGGCAAAATCAGGAGCCTCTCTTTCATAGCCTGACCAGTCCAGATCTATTACATTGTACCTTCTGTTGATTATATCATTTATTGAGGGAAAATAATATGCGACTGTGCTCTCTGGCAGCTTGTGCTCCCAGCCAGCCATCTCCTGTATTATCC
>JAAXVZ010000299.1 GCA_013335235.1 Nanobdellota archaeon
CCATTACACAACGGTCGTCAATATCCTCTGGGAAACCATGATGATTTATAAAATTTGGTGTCTGCTAGTATAAATTATCAACTGAGTAGGACCACGGAAACAAAGTTAGGTCAACATCTCCTGCAATATTAAACAGCGTACTCTCTAGTGCCTCAACCGAGCTTTTTAAAAGATTCTTCCCTACGTCCATTTCTGTCGTTGTATTGATATGGAGTATAGGATAGCTTGCTTTAAGATCATAATACCTGGAAGGGTAATAACCTATAGTGGAAGAGGTCTGAAGTTTATCCCATTTTGCATTTAGTGTGATTTTTTTGTGTGGCATAATACACTCTTCTTCTGTGTCCCATTTGACCCAATCCAGGGCTTCATCCAGGATTTCCTGCATGAAACAGAAATCGTCTGTGTCAATGCTTTGCATTCGCCTCATAAAATATGTCCCTTCATTGAATATCCCCGGATGGGGATTATCTATTCCAGAAAATGCTTTTTGTCTAGCTCTTTGTGCAATAATGTCCATGAAGGTTTTTCCGCCATATGGGTTATGCTCAATTGTCATGTAAGGGGTGCTGAGCTGGCTGCTCATGCTGCAGGAGAAGTCCGGAAACATTTCATGTGTTGATTCAGCCAAATCAATGTTTGTTCTGATGCTTTTGCCTTGTGCCATTGCAGCTATCTTTGGAAAATATTCAAACTCCTGCCCAACAGCATACCTGCTGAGCAATGCATCAATATTAAATATCCCAGATTTCCCGTATTTCAAAAACAAAGTGAACTGTGCAAGGCTAAGCCCGTCTTCAATCGCTTTGTTTGCATGCTCAAATCTAGTCAGATATGACCCTGTTCCGTATGAGAATTCCGCATTCAGCCTAACCACCTTTTCATAAGGCCTTCCGGATAGTGCTTCAGAAAGCCCAATCAACCCGCTCAATCCCTGATGGATAGGTCCAATAAAGTACATCCCTAGTGCACCAGTTGTTTTATTTATAAATTTAACTACATATTAGTAGTAAATAAGCGACAGATTTATAAAGAGAAAAAATTACCAAAGGATATATGCAAGAACAAGAAAACCTCCCTCTGACTCCTGGATTGGCAGAGTTCTTTCCTGAAAGAGTGCACCATAAGGTAGTGAAAAAATATGGATACGAGTCTGTATTCTGGATAATTTTCAGTTTTACTATACTGCTGTCTCTCACCTATTTTCTGCTGTTCACAGCCACTGGCGAGACCATATTGAACAGCGCCAGCATATTAATTAGCTACCTCCTCAAGTAGCTTTGGCATGTCTTTCGAGCTCATGACGTTGTAGCCTGCTCTAGAGACCAGGGCAAGCACATCTGCATTATCGTCTATGACCAAGGTATTCGGCTTATAGAGCGAATGCTTCCGCTCTACTTCATGCCAAAAAAAGACCGTCTCCTTTCTCCCGGACTCTACAAAATCCACATACTGTAAAAGCAGGAACTTCTCTAAGAATAGATTGATAGTCCTAGCTTGGGAGTTAGATACGATGCCTATCTTTTTTTTCCTGACATTCAGTGACTTGAAGATCTTGGTTATCACAGGAGATTTAAGGGAATATGTCCTTGCTATCGCCTGCTCTAATACCTTGTAATATAGCTCTGTCTGGCCAAGAGCCTTTGAAAGCTCGTATGTATCAGGCCTTTTCTCGCCTTTTTTCAGGGATTCAGCCATTGAATCGACTTTCTCCTCTCCAACTGCAGCTTTTAGCTTCTCTATCAGCTCAAGGTACATGCGTGAATAGATAGAAGAATCTATGATTGTATCGTCAAGGTCGAATAGGTAGACGATAAGCAGCTGAAGGAATTGCATATAAAGCATGATTTTGTGAAAAAAGCTAACCCTTGAGCTCTCTTATTCCAAATTTTTATATTCTTGATTAATATTATCTAATTTGTGGACGCCTACTTATTCGACCTT
>JAAXVZ010000074.1 GCA_013335235.1 Nanobdellota archaeon
GGAAGAAATGCCCGGCCTGATGTCGATCCGCAAGAAGTACGCGCCGCTGCAGCCGTTGAAGGGTGTCCGCGTCACCGGCTCGCTGCACATGACCAAGGAAACCGCCGTGCTGCTCGAGACGCTGAAAGCGATCGGCGGCGACGTGCGCTGGGCCTCGTGCAACATCTTTTCCACCCAGGACCACGCCGCCGCCGCCGTGGCGGCAGCCGGCACCCCGGTGTTCGCCTGGAAGGGTGAATCGCTCGAGGAATACTGGCAGTTCACGCTTCAGGTAGAAGTGCCTGATGATGAGATAACAATAACAGACTTCAGTCTTGACCCAGAAGTCCTGGAGTGCGATGAGAGCAGGCTGACCTTGTCAGTCACTGTAGAAAACACAGGAACTGAGGATGAAGATGAAGTTTCCATCTGGATAGACTCTCCTAAGCTTGATATCAAGGACTCTGTCTATGATATGCAGCTGGATTCTGGAGACAGGACAACCAAAGACTTTGAAGTTACTATCCCAGACGGAACAAAACCAGGAACCTATTTCATCCAGATAAGGTCAAACTACAACCATGATGAGCTATCTGATGAAGATGCAGCAACGGTTGTCATATCCTCATGCAAACCTCAGACGCCTGTCACACCGGATGATGAAGAGAAAGAAGATGACGAGACTGTTGTTAACCCACCTGATGGCAGCAACACCGAGGTCAAGGTGATTGAATACACGCCGACAGGGAACGTCATCTACGGAACTCCAAAAGACGAGCAGAAGACTGCTGCAGGAGGCGATGAGACAGTGCTGCTTTTAGGCGGCCTTATAGTCGTTGTGCTCCTGTTGATAGTGATATTAGTAGCTATCCTTCTGAAGAAGTAGCTTTAATTTTTTTATCCCTTTTCTTGATCTTTCTAATTTATTATTGGCAGCAGATACAAGCTCAGCAAGATAGTTATCATCTACGAGAAGCTTTCCGTCTTTTGCAAGGAGCGTGTCCATCTTCTCTGGTACCATCAATTCCAGGATTACTTTTTTCCCGAATGAGATTATGGCTGTGCGCCTTATCCCTGCCTCGTTGGCCAGCTTAAGCATCCTGGAAGCTCCATCCAGATCCCTTGCCGCAAGGTGGATTATGGGCGCCTCGACCCTGAACCAGACAGTCTCTTCTGGAAGGGAAACCAGTGCCTCTTTCAGAACCTTCACATCAACCATATCATGGCTGGAAAAAAGCCAGGCAACCTCGTTCTTCTTCTTGCCTTCGCTGTCTGTCAGTACCTGGATCCGGCCAGCGCAGGAGCTTGTGGTATAGAAATCCCTAGTAGAATTGATAGTCTTGACAAGAGGGAGGATAGCCTCATCCACGTCACCTTTTCTTGACTTGTCTATTGTTGCAAGCTTCTCGAGGCACATCTTCTTGTCATGGTCAAAGGGCATTCAACTGAGAAGTTGAGATTGTCTTTTAAAGGTTTTCAGTCAACCTTGAAGATGAAAAAAATGTGCGAGGAAACGAAACATTTATAACCCCAAATAACTACTAAAAAGTAATGACATTATTGGCGATGACCTGTATTCAGCTCAGAAATCAGACAGGCCAGATATATGGAGAACCGTTGCTTGAAGAGATAGTCAGCAGCATCTCCGGAACCGATCAAAGGATCAAGCGAAAGGGCGCCATCAAGGAATTGTTTGGTGAAGGTTATGATGCAGTGACTCTAAAGGAAAATGAAAATCCAAAATATGCAGACGTCCACAAACTCACAAAATCTGGACTTTCTTACCTTGTGAAGATACATTCACCATGGGAAGTCCTAGAAGAGATATACAGAAGTCAGTCTGTATTAGGCAGGCTTGCCCTCTCACATGCTGCTGTACCGATAGCACGGACATTTGTGCATGATAATTATGGAGAAAAAAATAGGGTTGTCATAAGAAGGTATCAAGATGTCCCGACATTAAACCAAGTGCCTCTTGCTGAAGGATTGACATTAGCCAGTGCCTGCAGGAGCAGATTGATAGTCAGTGGTTTTGGTCTAATTCCTCTCACAAGAGAAGATCTGCCTAATTTTGTGAAAGACCCAATTTATGGAGGTATGCTGCTTGATTATAATATGATTACTTCTTTCTGAATACTCATAGATAATTGAGGTTTTGTGCTCTGGAGTAAACTATTTAAACGCTCGGCAAATCTAAAGGATTCATGAAACTCAAGAAGCATGATTTTGTCGAAGTCGAATATACTGGAAAGCTAGAGAATGGCGTTGTATTTGATACTACTGATGCAAAAACTGCTGCAATGTCAGGGATAAAGAGAGACGCATCCACTTTCGGGCCTGTCACAATCTGCCTTGGAGAAGGGCACATCCTAAAAGCGATTGATGAAAAGATCATGGAGCACGGCCTTGGCGATTTCAAGATAACGATACAGCCAGAAGGCGCTTTCGGCAAGAAGAACGCAAAGCTATTGAAGCTTGTTCCGATGAAGGTATTCATGAAGGAAAAGATAATGCCATACCCTGGCCTTGAGGTAAACCTAGATAACACATACGGGATTGTAAGGAGTGTTTCTGGCGGCCGGGTGATTGTTGATTTCAACCACCCATTATCAGGACATGTTGTGAAATATGATGTCAAGACACTGAAAACAATTGAAAGCACGCTGGACAAGGCAAAGGCAGTCTTCAAGAACGAACTGAACTTCACCCCGAAGCTAGAGCTGGCTGAAGGCCACCTAGTCATAGATGAGAAGTTCCCTGAAGAGGTTTTGGAATCATTAAAAAAGAGGCTGATAGAGCTCGTCCCTGAGCTGAAGGATGTTTCAATCAAGAAGCATGAGCACAAGGAAGAGACAGTAGACGAACATAAGGGACATACACATAAGAAAGCCTCCGAGTAGTTCTCGGAAACTTTAAATATAAGTGTAGCGTTTAGATACACTATACTGGGGTGGTGATTTTGGATAGCATTATTAAAGCAGCAGCTCAAAAAGCGCATCTTAATCCTAAAGGAATTTCTTTGGATGCAACAACAAAACAGAATTCAGCAGACGCTGAACTAGCTGAGATTCTCAAGAAGCAGAAAGCGACAATAAAGGTTGTCGGCTGCGGCGGAGCAGGCAACAACACAATCAACAGGATAACTGAGGTAGGCATAGTCGGCGCAGAGACCGTCGCCATCAATACAGACGCGCAAGACCTTCTTTATACAAGCGCAGACAAGAAGATCCTGATTGGAAAAGAACTGACAAAAGGACTTGGAGCAGGCTCTATCCCTAAGATCGGCGAAGAGGCTGCAAGAGAGACTGAGAACGAGGTCAAGACTTCGCTTCAGGGTGCAGACATGATATTTGTAACCTGCGGACTCGGAGGAGGGACAGGAACCGGGTCAGCTCCTGTAGTAGCTGAGATCGCAAAGAAGCTTGGCGCACTTGTCGTCGGCATTGTAACCCTGCCTTTCTCGATGGAAGGTAACAGGAGATATGACAATGCCATGATCGGCCTGGAGAAACTAGAGCAGAATGTCGATACACTTATCGTTATTCCAAACGATAAGTTGCTGGAGCTCGCGCCAGACCTTCCTTTGCATACTGCATTCAAGGTTGCTGACGAGATATTGACAAACGCAGTCAAAGGCATAGCTGAACTAGTGACTAAAGCTGGACTCGTCAATCTTGATTTTGCAGATATCAGGGCCATCATGGGCTCAGGCGGTGTCGCCTTGATTGGTGTCGGAGAGTCTGACACAGAGAACAGGGCAACAGAAGCTGTCCAGAAAGCTATAGAGAACCCACTCCTTGACGTCGATATCACCGGCGCTACCGGAGCGCTCATCAATGTCGCAGGCGGACCAGATATGACACTTGAAGAGGCAAGGAAAGTTGTCGAGACAGTCAGCTCGAAGCTTGATGAGGACGCAAGAGTCATCTGGGGAGCCCAGATTGCTGATGACCTGGAAGGGACTATCAGGACAATCCTAATAATAACTGGTGTCAAGAGCAGCCAGATACTTGGTCCCAGAAGGAAGCTTGTCGACAAGAAGAAGAAGGATATCGAGGCTGAATTGGGCATAGAGTTCGTCAACTAGATATCGACGAGCCTTTTTTTCTTACCACCTTTATTCCTTGATCCAATGCGTTAGATAAGCTTTAAATCCCAATACCCTAATCCAAGAGCATGGAAAAACTGAGAATCACACTAATAAAAACAAAAACAGACTATGCACAAGCTATAGTCATAAGGTACAAGGTATTTGTCCTAGAGCAGAAGGTCCCGGCAGAGCTTGAGATAGAGCATGAGGATAACTGCGCTCATTTTTTGGCGGCCCAAGACAAGACGCCAGTAGGCTGCGCACGCGTGCGGAAAGTCGGGAAGAAACTGAAACTCGAGAGGCTTGCTATACTTAAAGAGCACAGAGGGAAGGGGTATGGGAAAGAGATTGTGCTGGAACTAGTCAATTATTGCAGAAGGAAAAAGCCTGAAGAGATATACATGAACGCCCAGTACTACCTGCTTGATTTCTATAAAGCGCTGGGTTTTGTCCAGAAAGGGAAGAAGTTCGAGGAAGCCGGTATTGAGCATATCAAGATGGTGCTAAATACTTAATAAACAACTTTGTTACCACTAATAAATAACAACAATTATAAACTAGTTTCTATTTTCATATATGGATGAAAGGAGAAGTAGTCTTTCCGTGTGAAGATAATGCTACCATTATTAGTAAAACTGAGGCATTATTAGAGGAACGGCTGGCGCGCAGGCAGGAATTCGGGCTACAGGTGCCAAATGATTTCAACTTCAAGATGCATCTTTTCGGCACATCGCTTGCTAATGCCAGTCCTGAAAACAACACAATCAGCTTATTTCTATTCAATCTATCGATGGGTCACTGGAAAACAAAAGAAGAAGCGTCCCTGGCCCAATACGCAGCCGACCTTCAGCAGGAAATCGCGAATCTAATGCCTTATTCAAGTGTTGTCAGCGAATATGCAACGAAACTGCTATTTTCGTCTGACATCAATGCGACCATGAAGGAATTGGAAGAAGGCCTTGTGAATATGGGCCTCAGACCAGACACCTTAAGGTATTTCCATAATAATGCGCCAATATATTCTAGGGCGCTAAGCAACAATGCATTTATAGCTGCGTTCAATAGGATTTATCCTACTGTTGAATTAAAAGATAAAGGCACCTTGGATCATGAGATAGATCATCTTGAAAGGTTTCAGAATCCAGATTACCAAAAATATCTTGCATCACACAGACAATATTACCAGACAAAAGAACAAAAACATGCATTGGACGTACTGAAACAATGGTCACAGCTTGATCCGGACCTGGAGATAAGAGCCAGATTTGTCCAAGGTGTACTCACAGGCAACACTGACCTGAAAGCGATCAAAGACGATGCCCTATCTATTTATTGGAGATCGTATGTAAATGGAACGAATTTGGAACATATGGCGCAACTTTGCTGTTTTAGCCACGGATATGGCAACACAAAGGGAATCAAAAGTGGTTCATATTCCTGGGTTATGTCACATGCTTTATCTGGTGGGGCCAGTACCAAATACTACAGGAATCTCTCAGGCAGCGAGATTGATAATTATGGAGTAGAGCAAGTATTGGAAAAAGAGCTACCTGAGTGGAAACAAAGATTTTATAATAATGCAGTCAAGGCTGCAAACAGATACGAAAAAGAATTCAGCAGAAGGTTGCAGGGAGATAAAAAGAAGTTCTGGGTTTTCTGATCTTCTGAAACCGCTAATAATCGAATGCAATCCCACACCATGTTAGATGGCATTGATTTATCTTGACCGCAAATCTTTTTAACCCAACACTAATCTTGATTCTCATGGACTTCAAGACTGAGGTCGCTAAATCCTTTTCGAATACAGTTGATGGCATGACTCTGCAGCAAAAAAACAGAAAATTTATGTCCCAGAATAAGCTACAAAACGCCTGTCTGGAATCAGCTGCACTTTTCCCTCAGAGATATAAACGTTTCCAACCTTTGCTGCTGGAAAACTGCATTTTCCGTCGTATACTATATTCATCGACGAATGCTCACTCTCTGAACTGAGTTTTGCAAGCGAACCAATATTTGACCCGCTTAAACCGCCTGTTGATCCAATTAAGCTTAATCCTTCATTATTATAATCCCTCAGATAGAAATAAGCTAATTTGCTATATCTTGAGTCACGCAGCTTTAGATAGACTGTCGCAGTTTCATCAACCAAGATTGGTTCACCAGGCTCATAAGACGCTGAAGTCAACCACTCAGGCACGATACTACTATAATTGTCTCTCGGAGATTCTCCAGAGATTCATCCG
>JAAXVZ010000075.1 GCA_013335235.1 Nanobdellota archaeon
TACCGTGAGTTCGTTTTTGCTGCTGGCATGCTCAACGAGGACGATCCAGTCGCCTTCTGGCGCAAGGAAGGCAAGAGCCAGAAGGGAGAAAGAGAGCACAAGATAGAGCATCTTCTTGTTCCTGCTCATTAGATAATACCTGAAACCTGCAAGTGATACTAGCAGCAGGACAACTATAGATATAATATCTATAATTATATCCTTGCCATAGAACCAGGCAGGACTATAGACCAGCTGAATCACATGAATTAAACTCTGGAATTGATTTAAAAAACTTGTGAAAGATGGTTCTAGAACTGTGCTTCACACGGTTTATAAACCTCTCAGCCAAACTGTTTATTAGGTGATGGAAATGAATAAAGAAGATATAGACTTCAA
This sequence comes from Nanobdellota archaeon, assembly GCA_013335235.1. Taxonomy (GTDB): domain Archaea; phylum Nanobdellota; class Nanobdellia; order Woesearchaeales; family GW2011-AR15; genus JAAXVZ01. Next base: position 379 of record JAAXVZ010000075.1, read on the forward strand.
GCTTTGGCGGGTCTCGTTCTGGGAACAGAACAAGAGAGTCCCGAATGTCTTTGATTTTAAGAATTTTGAAACAGGGGAGGTAGAGATTTAATCTTCATACCCCACCAGAGATAGACTACCTCCACTGTTTTTTTATTTTTTATGACCAAAGAATAACTTGTTTTACTCGTAGCTCATCTTATATCTGAGTATTGCTGCAACCCCGCCAAGACCTGCTAACTTTCTTCCGCCTTCATGCTCTGCACTTATGATATGTATCTCTCCATTTGCCTGATCAACTTCACGCATAAGTTTCTCAAGCTTCAGGAATGTACCCTCTTGCCTCATCTTTTCTATTGTAGAATCTGTCACTAAAAGCTCTGAGACAGCACCTGCTTCCTGGGCAGAAAGAACGTGGTCCAATCCATATTCTGCCTTTCCTTTTCTTGCGATTTCCGTAAGGAGCTCTTCGACCTTCTCGACTTCCTTTGCAAACTTCTCCTCTTTCAATACTTCCTTTACTTCAGGCCTCCTGATGACCTCATTTATCCCATTCTCGCCAGCTGAAGAGCAGGTGGCGTAGCTTACTTTTTTCTTCAATTCGGGCTCCACAATCAACTTCTGGACATAGTCTCGCCAGAACCCCGGACTCGCTATGAGTATATGAGAAAATGCATGCTGCTTATCATAGAGCACAATAGCTTCTTTTAACTGTGAAAAGAAATCACTTGACTCTGCTTTCATGTCTGTCTTCTTCTGGACCGTTCCTTTTATATGCGACAAAAGGACATAGCCGTATTTCTTCAGGACTGCGAAGTACGCTTCTTCCCGGTCATGCACGCAAATCAATATCTTGTCTTTTGTCTCGCGGCTAGCCTCTTCTAGCCTGTCTATCTGGTACTTAAGGAATTTCGGCTTCTGGAGCGTAAACTCTGTGTCTGTTTCTATAGATAAAGTATGATGGCTCCCAAGAGGGATATCTTCTGGCGCCTCAGTTATAGTACCTGAGACTCGCAGGATAAGAGTAAATTTGGAGAATTCGACTTTCTCTACTTTTATTGAGATTGTTGCAGGCTTTTTTATGACTTTTGCGTCCCTATCCTCTTCACCTCCGAGCTTTATCTTCCTGAAAGTCTGTGCTTTCAGGATGTCATTCGCCTCGACGACATAGCTGAGGTACCATAGGTCATCCTGGGACTCTGTCTTTGCCTGGACTATATTTTTTTTATAGTCCTTAAAGAAAATCCTCATATCCCCTTGAAAAACAATAACATTTATATATATAGTTGGTTAAAATTGGTGCATGAAAGGACAAGCAAACCCGCAATCTTACATCTCGCTTTTGATTTTTGTGATCGGCCTATCTTTGATCATCTACATCTTGATGCTCCCGCCCTCTGACAGGGCAGACCTGCTAGAGCAGAACAGGACTTCCCTGACAGGAGAGAAGGACCAGATAACCGTCCTTATGTCCAGGGAACCAGGTACACTGACGAACCTTGCACTGGATGAGCTGGACAGGGATCTTCCAGGCTTTACGCTCTCCTCTAAGACTGATGCAAAGATACTCATGGAGTTTGACTCCATATATGTCAAGAAATCCCTTTTTGAAGAGAGCATGAGGAACATCTCATTCAAGCTCCCAGACAAAGAGAATTATGACAATTTCGTGCTGTCTTTCAGGAATGCGAAAAGGCGCGGGATGCTCACAATCTACCTGAACGGCAATGTGCTCACAAGCGATGAGTTCACTAGTACACCGGCGCCAATCAGGCTTCCAAAAGACTGGCTCAAAGATGATAACCAGCTGGCATTTAGGGTAAATGGTCCAGGCATAGAATTCTGGAACTCAAACGAGTACCTTATCCAGGACATGAAGATCACTGCAGATTATACAGATGTCACTGGAAGGGAAAGCAAGAGCAGCCTCTTCCTGACTGTTGAAGAGAGAGATAACCTAGACTATATGGAGATGAATTTTCCTGTATACTGCAAGGATCTCGCTTCTTCGCCAATTGAAGTCTATTTGAACAAGAGGCAGATATATAAGAGCGTCCCTGACTGCGATACTAAGACAATCATTCCAAAAGTCGACGCGTCTTGGCTCAGGGAAGGATCCAATGACCTGCTATTCAGGACAGAAAAAGGACACTATCTGGTTGACCAGGTCAATATAATGGTCAAACTGAAAAAACCGATATATCCAACCTACTACTTCAACATCAATGAAGAGGACTTTGCAAAGATAAAAGACGGCACAGCAGACCTGAACGTGACATTGCTGTTTACTAACGAAGATGACCTGAAAAAAGGTGTTGTCTTGGTGAACGGAATCAAGAGAGAAATACAGGGATATGACAAGACATTCAACTGGAAGGTCAACTCCTACGCTAGGAGCGGAAACAATGCTGTTGAGATAATACCTAAGGTTGAAAGGATGAATGTACTTGAGCTGAAGGTACTGCTTTCGCAGTAGCTTTAAGTTAGGGTTTTTAGAATGACAGGCGCTCAAGCAAGTGCAGTTCCATTCCCGGGAACAGTATCCAGTCCATCAAGGTCGAGTGCTCTTCCTATAACGCAACCGATAAAAATGACAACTGCACTTGCATGGCTGCTTGTCGCCATGGCCTGCGTTGTCTTCTGGGTTGATTTGACTACATTGTGGAACGGCTATTCCTATACTTACCTGACAAACATAAAGATATGGGAAGTAACTCTCCGGTTGAGCGCACTTGTCCTGCCAATGATCCTCTTCAAGATATTGGTAAATAAAGATATCCAATCTGCCTTGAATGATTATATATTTGAGATTGTTCTTATACTCCTGCTTGTCGTAAGCAATTGGGACAAGTCTTCGCTCTTTCACCTTTTCCTTGCCGGTGTGATATATTTCATGTATAAGGATAGTGTAACAGACCCTCATGGTTTCAAGATAACGTTGTGTGTCTTGTTGCTTGTGGATTTTTTTGGATTCCCCCTGTTCAAGATACTGATGAATATGATGGGTTCAGGCCTGAACCCAGTTGAGATGAGCAGACTCACTGTCCCTATCTGGATATGGTATACCATGATACAGGGTGCAAAATATACGCAGAGTCCGACCTTTTCCTGGGGTTTTGTTTTTGTTTTTGTGGTGACTTTCTTTACCTTGTTTGATGGCGTCACACTGATACAGACGAGGAGCGAGCAGCTCAACCAAGGCATGGTGACCACATGGATCAAGAAAACCCAGACAACGATCGTAAAAATCTTTACGCCGGATACCTATAAATGGCTATTTGACCCAGTTACTGTCGCAGGAGGCGCAGGAACAAACTCCCAGCAAGCTCCGAAGAAACTAGGTATTGAGGCCAGTATAATCAGCTATGATGCGACGCAGGTAGGAGATTATATCACTATTGCCTATACTCCGGGGGAATCATTGGAGAGGTCACTTCTGGTCAGGGTATATGCACCAGAAAAAGATATATCTGTGAATGTACGCTGCTATGCATTGGACATAAATGATCAGGAGATAGAAGGTACAATAACAGGCACTATGCCGCCCTATCAGATAAGCGCAAACCAGATAGTAGAGAAAGCGATATCCTGCCAGTTCGCTGGCCTGACACCGGGAGATTATGAGATTCATTTTGATACAACCTATGACTTCATTGCGCATGTAGAAGGCGACTTCTACCCGATGGATTTCGATAAGCTGGACCGTGAGATGAGCAAAAGCCGTACAATCGACTACTCGCAGTTGCAGGCCGATTACCTGAACAGCAAGGGTATCCGGGTAAAGCTCCCTGATGCTTCTGGCGGACCTGTGAAGCTAAATATGGGCACAAAAGCGGTGATTGCCCCTGTCCGCACAACAGAGCCGTTAGAGTTCCCATTTATCCTTGATTTCCAGAATATGCAAGGCGTCGCAAAGGGCAAGATATTATCTGTAGATGCAATGACTTTTTATGCCCCCGAAGAGTATGAATTAATAAATTGCCTTGGATTTAAGTACTCTGAGATTTCAACAGATGTTGCATACAATGGAAAGAAGATGAAAGCATATTCTGTAGATCCATTGTTCCTTCAAGGCCTGACCCCAAGTATACTTAATGAGCAGAATAAACGCCAGTATATCTGTAACTTCAGGTTAGACCACTCGGATTTAGATATTGATGCTGAAGTCACACAAAGAAAGCTTATGGCTGATGTCAAATATACTTTCGTTAATCCTGTCAAGCAGACAATAACACTCGAGGAACCCATCCCTCCTTCGACACCTACCACAACAGAGGTGATCATATGAAAAACTGGATTGTATTTCTGGTTGTTGCAGGCCTTATCACTGCCTGTGGCAGCGGGGGTGGAACTGTTACCGGCCCAAATGTCAAAGCATTATATACTGGTACAGAGGGTGTCCGGGTATCTTTATTGAATGACATACGGGAAGGTTATGAGGAGGAGATGATAGAATCTGCATTCAAGGTTGTCAACAAAGGCCCATATGACACAAGAGGCGTGATTGTCGCAAGCGTGAACCCTGCAGAGCTTGAATTCTCTTCAGGCTCAAGTGTCTATAAGAAAAGCTTCTCTGTTGAGGGAAAAGACCCTGTCAACCCGTTTGATAAATCTGCTGATTTTCCTTTTGCCCTAAAAGTCCTGCCGATTTCAGTCGAGGATAATATAAACTCAAAGCAGGCAACAATATTGATTAAGGCATGCTATGACTATTCTGGGTTGCTGTCCTCTTCTGTCTGTATAGATAAAGATCCCTCTAACTTAAACCAGATAGAGAAAACCTGCAAGACGAAAAGCACTGTTGAGACCGGCGGCGGGCAGGGCGGACCTCTTGCAATATCTAAGGTATCTTATGAGACATTAATAGGTGAGGATGGAAGCATCAAGCCCTGGTTTAAAATATATTTAGGAAATCATGGCAGTGGTGAAGTAGTCAGCCCTGGGCTATACGAAACCGCATGCTCTGGTTCAGCGATGCCTGAAGAGGCAAACACCGTCACGCTTGAAGACATAAGTTTTTCAAATTATAATATTAACGATTTTGAATGTTTCCCTACTAAATTAGACCTCCCACCGGTCAAAGAGAACGATGAAGATCAGGAACCGGTTGAAAGGTTCATTGGATGCAAATTAAAACAAGGAAGGATGAAAAGGGAAGAGGGAAAAGCATATACCACGGATCTCACTATTAAGATAAGATATGGTTACTCTATCAGTTTAACCCAGCAGATAACACTAAAAAAACAGGTGTGATAATGAAAAAAACAATATTCGCAGTCATATTCATATTAATTCTGGCAGCATGCTCAGACAGCGGCTCAAACGGCGGCAGCAGCTCAGAAAGCAAGAATGTTGCAACAGGAACAGATGGAATCACTTTCAGCTTCTCGCCAAATAATCCTCCCTCATCTATCCGAGGGAGCAAGCTTTCTGTCGCAGTAGAATATTATAATAAGGGAACACATCCTGTAAGCAACCTTGTTTTCTATCTGCACGGATATGATCCCAGTATCCTATTCGGAGGACAGGTTAAATCCTTTTCATCTCCTAAAATAGAAGGAAAGAACGAATATAATAAAATAGGAAGCCAGTCCTATTTTGCACAGTGGGAAACAAGCATCAATAAGCCAAATGGCGAAGGACAGTTTCCACAGCAGCTATTTGTTACAGCATGCTATGGCTATAAAACAATAGCTGAACCCTCCATATGCATAGACCCTAACCAGGATGATGTCTCGAGCGATTATGCTGGTAAGTGTTCGTTCTCTGTTCAGGGACTTGGATCAAGCCAGGGTGCACCTATTGCCGTAACATCTGTAAAACAATCAATTGCAGACGGCATAATCTACCTTGAGATTGTGGTAGAGAATAAGGGGAAAGGCTCACCTTTCCCCTTATTCT
>JAAXVZ010000300.1 GCA_013335235.1 Nanobdellota archaeon
TATCTCTGTAAATGCCTGCGGCCTCTCCGAAAGTTCTTGGGACACCTGAGAATGGTGTAGTTATCCTTACATTAAGGGTGCCTACAATCGCATGCGCAGTCTCATGCAGGGCATCTCCTGATCTGTCCCCTGTATATACTGTATCGACCAATACACTGTGTATCTTTCCATCATACCATGCAGTGTCTCCAGGAAAGTCCCAGAGCCATTTTTCTGTGACTTCAGTTGGCTCACGATTTGATGTGGCAAGCCAAGTGCTGCCAGGTGCAGATTCAAGCCTGTAATTACCTGAGACTCTATAATCTGCATATGTCTCCACATATGTTGGAACGACGGGATTTAGGACCTTTTGTTCCAGGAAATCCAGGCCTTTATTATGGATATCCCTGTAAAACCGCTCAGTTTCCGCCGAATAGGCAATAGGCGAAGGGAAAGTCCGGATATAGTCCATTCTTCGGGTGGAGTTCATACTATATTTAAGCGTATTGACGCCATAATAATTATTTTAGGAGGCATATCAATATTAAACAGGAAATCAAGTTATCTCATATATCTCAAAAACTCACTCTGTAGCAAGTGCTATGTGTGATACGCTAGACACACTTATCTTTCCAGCCTAAGAAATATGTGTTGTGAAACTAAATTGATCCTCGTCTGTAGCATGTGGTTATGCAATGCTGTCAGTTCATTTTTTCAAGTGATACTGCACGCTGATATAATTCGTCCTTGGCCTGAAATGTATCATGGTCTTTATAGCTAAGGCCGTCTGGTTGTGTAGAAGGAACTGCCACCATTTTGTCGGCACAAACTCAGATATCACTACAGTCACGCATAGGTTCTTATCTTTACTCTCTATCTCATCTAGGTATTCTTTTAATCTCCCAGAAAGGACCCTATAAGGTGAGTCTAGGATAACTAGCTCTGTCCCAGGGACATACTTATCCCATTTCTCAATAATCCTGTCTTTATCTCTCTTGCTTATGTTTACATGGAGACCCTTCACATTCTTGCATAGGTTCTTCGCCATTGTCAACGCTTGTACAATGCCCTTGTGAAATGATGGGACAAGGACCAGCATAAGATGCTTCTCCTTCTTGATCTTGAGAGGGTATTTATGCTCCTCGACAGATAGCTGCTCTGCTACGTTGATATAGTGTTTCTTGATGGCTTTGAAAAGGAAATTAAAGAAGACGACTAGTATAAGGATTACCCATGCGCCATGTGTGAATTTTGTTATGATAACCACAATTAACACAATCAAGGTCATCACGAACCCTAATCCATTTACTATGATTGACCTTACCCAGTTGCCTTTTTTATGCTTGAGATGGTGTTTTACCATCCCTGCCTGCGAAAGGGTGAAAGAAGTGAATACTCCAACCGCATACATAGGGATCAGCATGTGGACACTTCCCTGAAACAATACAATCAAGAGCGAGGAAAAGAAGGCCAGGAAAATGATTCCGTGGGTGAAAACAAGCCTATCGCCTAGCTGGGTGAATTGCCTTGGCATGAACCCATCTCTTGCATGGAAGTAGCAAAGCCTAGGGAAATCCGCAAAGCTTGTGTTTGCAGCAAGGAAAAGGATCATCATTGTCGCTGCCTGTATGAGGAAATAGAAAAAGGTCCTGCCGAATATGTTTTCTGCAATCAAAGATACTAGTGTCCTGTCATGTTCTGGGTGGACATGCAATTGGAATGATAGGAAAGATATGCCGAAGACAAGGATAGTTATTATTATGGCCATAACTGTGAGTGTCTTCTTTGCGTTATCAGCCTCTGGTTTCCTGAATGCTAAGACACCATTTGAGATTGCTTCCACACCTGTCAATGCCGTGCATCCGCTTGAAAAAGCTCTTAGCAGCAAAAATAGCGAGACATCTGCTATACCCTGCACCTGCGCTTGGATGACAGGCACGCTTCACCCGACAGTCATC
>JAAXVZ010000301.1 GCA_013335235.1 Nanobdellota archaeon
ATACTAAGCTATGTATTTATAATACTCTCTGCAGCAGTCCTGTTTTCAATATCTATCTCTATATTCCTGACTCTCAGGGATTTCCTTCCGAATGTGATTGCAGGATTTTACCTTTTCAGGCGCTTTGAGCCAGGGACAAAAGTCAGGATAGGCAATAGCAGCGGAGAGATAATACGGATGGACCTATTCTCTATCATCCTGAAGACTGAAGATGAAGACATGCTCTATGTCCCAAACTCGCTTGCGACAAAATCTGTCCTGATTGTCCAGGCAAAGAAATAAGACTGATTAATCCAGCGATTCTAGCATAGAAATGATGTTCCAGACCTGAGTCCTGGTATATGGCTGGATGTTATTGTCATCTGATATCTCTTCGAGTATGGAAAGAGCCTTGTTGACCCTGAGGGAAATATCTGTCTTGTCGCCTAGCGCCTGCGAGACTGTGTCCAGCTTTGTCTTGACATTCCTGGGGACTGTATTATCGTCACTTAGCTCTTTTAGGAGATCCATGATATCTTTAACTTGAGATTCAACCATTTTCAATCACTTTTTTTCATTTCCTTGAGCACTTGCTGCTGAAGCTCTGTCGCCTTGCTCCTGTGCCTGTCTTCCTGTTTCTCAATCGACTTGAGCCTGAGAGCGAGAACCTCTCTTTTTTCCTCTAGCTCCTTCTTTATAACCTCTTTAGAGGAAGATACCATTATGTTTCCGATGATCCTGAAAACTGTATCTGATGAGTCAAGATGTGACAATGCATTCTCTACTTCCATAGACTGGGATTGGAACTGCTGCTTCTGGCCAATCATAGAATTGATAGTGGCTTCGATGTTCTGCAGCTCCCTTATCTTCTCTTGTGTCTCTGGAGTCATTTTATCGCCCGTGTCTTCTCATATGTCTCATATATTTTCAGAATTGAGTTAAGAATTGCCTTTGCGCTCACCGGATCCTTTGCCACTATCTCAAAAACAAGCTCTCCCTTAACAACATCCACATTACATTCTGCTCTCGCAGACTTGAATTCTTCCACGGAAAACAGCTCATGCAGCCCCTCACTTTTGGGGAGCTTTAGAGAGCATGTTATCATCTTGCCTTGACTTTAGTCACTGTTGTCCTTGGTTTATACAGGATCTTGGAGCCGCAATAGATACATCGTACCCTTTTCCTGAGGGTGCTGTCTTCTATTTCCTTATTGCATTGGAAGCATTTGTAAAGTACCATTTTTATAGCGAGTAAGCTTTACCTGTGAATTTGGCGTTGCACTTCAGGCACTGCCAAACGCCAACCGATATCCTCTTGACATCTTCCTTTGTGCAGAAAGGGCATTTATAGTGCTTTCTCTGCTTCTGTTCGATGTTTCCGAACATCAGTTTGGTCCTTCTACCATATCTGACTCCAAACCTTCTAACCGAGGTGGGAACGTCCTTTGCCATGATTCCTTGGAAATTATGCCCATTTAAATAGTTAACGCAATAAAAAGAAAGGCGTTGTGCCATATGATGACATATCAGACATAGCGATCTAGGACAACACCTAACTCCCAGGGATAGTTTTTCCGGTGGCACAGGCCAGCGACATTGTTAATGCAACCAAAAGAATCCTCAGAGATTGGTTCAGACTTACGATATATCTCTCCGCCTAGCCTTAATAAGCTAGGTGATATCTTGCTAAATACTAGCTCAAGACTAGAAGTATAAAGTGAGGGAAGAATAACTAAAAGAGGATAATTGCTTGCGGACACAAGATAAAAATCCTCCTCTGTTTTACCTCTCAGATTGGACCATAGAGAATCTAGCTTTTTCTGAAGAGACATAGCTTTGCTCTTTTGGAACCTTCTTGGCGGTTCGCTTGGGATCTGACTGTTCAGCATCCAGACAATATTCATGCCTTCCTCCCGCTTCTCAGAGATATCATTCACTAATGCTTCTTCATAATCCC
>JAAXVZ010000302.1 GCA_013335235.1 Nanobdellota archaeon
TTCTTGAGATCAGGGATATCATGGGTGTAACTGGCGAGGTCGGGTTCGCCAGCCTTCCTAATGCGCACAGCGCATATTCAATGGGCATGCTGACCCCTGCATACAATACAAAAGAAGGAACAGCATACATGGAAAGCTCAGGGTTTTTCCCTGACTGGGCAGTCCTTCCTAAGAAAGAGGATAGGAGGATAATAGTACCGAATTCCGGCAGCGGGTACATGGTCTCAGTATACCAGAAAAAAGGCTGGTGGGATGAGGAGATGCGTGAACCAAGGGTGCTTTCTGTCTCTGATCTGGCGCTGGACGGGCTTGTTGCCCATGAGCTTGTGCATTGGAGAAAAGACATAAAAGATAATTTGCCAAGAAGTGTAAAATCTGTCCTCAAGAGAAGGGAAAAGGACTATGAGGCGCTGGTCAGCCAGGCCCAGGAGTACGCAAAAAATGAGGGTGGGCATTTCACTGATGCGTTCTTTGAGTTCATAAACATCCATCATGTAAGCACTAATGGGGAGGCAGACATCGACATCATCGCAGGCCTTTTCGGGTTCAAGGATGGCGTAATCGCGAAGAACAGGCATATGATTGAGTGCGTAAAGGATTACAGGAACCCGGAAAAGAGCGATAGCTTGTATTTGACACCTGCCCAGGTCATGAGGCAGGCAGAGTTCAGGATAGCAGAAGTCGAAAGATACTGCTAGCCCTCCAAAGCTTTCGGTCTCTGCATCTGATCATCTGCAGGCTTCCTGTTCCCTATCACATTCTCCACAAGCTCTGCCAGCGTGTACGTGACTATGAAAAAGCCATCATGGCTTGTCGAGTCAAATGAGAAGCTGCACATATGCCTGTCCTGGACAATAGGTGTCTCATCATACGCCTGACCCCACATATGGCCTGCGCGGAAGATCCTCATGGGTGTTTTATGTTCTTCCTGGGTGAGATAATATATGTTCGAAGAGAACCATTTCTCCCTCTTCTCTATGACAAGCTCATTTGTGCCATTCGACATATAGACAATCTCAGCCCCGTCCCTCTTCTGGTCCCTTGAGTGCATGGCCATGACCCCTGCCTTGTGATATCCTGCAGAGACATAATCACCCGGGTTCTCTGCGATGAACCTCTCAATTATCTGCGGCTTTGAGAATGAACTGATGCACAAAAGCCCGTGCCTCTCTGAGACGAGATCTATCAGGTTCCTTATCACAAGATTGCCGTTCTCTGGATGATAGTTGCCATCGATTATTGTCCTTTTGTCAAAATAGAACATCTCAGTTCTCTTTTCCAGGATCCCTCCATCGATGCTGTCGATAGGCAATAGTGTCTGGTTGAGTATCGCTATATCGACAAGAGAGTAGCTGTTGTTCAGGAGGAATTCATACTGCCTGAGCCTGCCCATTGCCATGACCTGGATGATGCCGTCTGCTTCTTCGCCTGTCCTGAGGCTTGCGAGGTAATCAGAGACAGGCTTTCCATCTATATGGGATTGCAGCGCATGCATTTCAGCTATCCCTGATTCTATTGAATCGATGTTTGGGCTGTATTCTCCTGCAGGGAATACGCCGCCCTCATAATTGAATGGCCTGTCAGGCCTGAGCATCGGCAGCATCTGGAGCTGAAACAGGATTTTAATTAAAAAGGTATTTGCGTTTTCAATGCTTCACCAAAAGAGCTTTCGATTTCTTCTCTTCTCTGGCTTTGATGAAGTGTATTATTGTCGCAGACGGAATAAAATCTACAAAAGGCAGTATCTCCTCAAGTGCGCCGAACACTGCTCCAAGCCTAGTCTTATATGCGAGATATATCCACAGCCCATGTATAGGCGCAAAGATGAAGTCAGTCAGGCCGCCTATTAATGGTATGAAGTATGAGACCATTATACCCTACTATCCATCCGGTTTTATCATTGACAAATTTTACACTTGTCAGAATATC
>JAAXVZ010000076.1 GCA_013335235.1 Nanobdellota archaeon
CTGCCAAAGAACGCTGAATGGGCTCTCCATTCCTCTTTTAGCATTGGCACTAGGAGCTTATTCATTTTGGATCGCCTTGAGGAAAAGTGTCTCAAGGTTCTGTCTTTTTATCTCATTCCCTCTCTTCTCCAATATTATCCTGCCTTTGTCTATTATGCAGACTCTTGTGCATATCTCATGAGCGATATCCAGCGTGTGCGTGCAGAAGAAAATGGTGTTGCCTTCTTTCACATAGCCTATGAGGAAATCTTTTACTTTCCTCTGGCTTATCGGGTCTAGGTTTGTCAGTGGTTCATCAATGAACGCAAGCTTAGGCTCATGCAGGAATGCCTGCGCTATCATCAGTTTCTGCCTTGTCCCGCGGGAGAGGTCCTTGCAGAGCGATCTCCTGTTAGATTCCATCTCAAAAAAAGATATCCATTTATCTACAAGGCCTGTGACATTGCCAAGCTTCCTTATTCCGGCAACAAACCTGAGATACTCTTCTGCTGTCAGGAAGCTCGGGGGGTTCTCCTGCTCTGGGATTATTCCTACCTCTTCCCTTAACTTAACGGGATAAGAAATGCTGATGCCCATGACCTCTGCTGTTCCGGATGATGGTTTGACCTGGCCTGTCAAGAGCTTGATCAGTGTACTTTTTCCCGCACCATTCGGGCCAAGAAGGCCGAAGAGCTCGCCTTGCTTTATCTCTAATGAAAGGTCGTCTACAGCCTTGAGCTGGCCATAGTTTTTTGATAGGTTATTGCACGTTATCATTTTTATTAATCAATATTAACCGCTTGAGGTTAAATATGTTATGTCTGCATCGGTGCCTAAAACTTAGGACTTAAGTCCGAAGACAAGGAAAAGACTCATAGTATTTTCTAGCCTCAAACTGCTGTTTGAGATACAGGCACCGACTCTGAGCATGCTAAAAATCCAGATTTTCTCGGGATTTTTATTATGGTGACTCGTCCTTTTAGTTGAAAGGGCTTATCAGCCTTCTTACCAGGAATTCGAACAAGAGGAATATCAGATAGAATAACAACAGGATAAGGCCTTCCTTCTTTGTCAGTATCTTATCAGACCTGATGAAGTGTATAGTGAGCATGCCTGCGAGGAACATTGCGCTGCCAGTTATATATACCAGGCTTGGGGAGAAGTCAAATGGTCGGATCAGAGCAGTTATGCCGATTATTATTGTCGCATCTATTATCACAGTCCCTAATATGTCCCCCAGCGCAAGGCTGTCATGGTTTGTCTCGACAGACTTGATAGAGAACAGCAGCTCAGGAAGGCATGTCCCGATAGAGACCACAATCAGCCCTACAATGATGTCCGGAAGACCTATTCCCTTGGCAAATGCTGCGCTGAATTCAACTGTGTAATGCGCGCTGATGAATAGGGCGACAAGGCTGCATATGAGGAACAGCAGGCTCTTTACAAGTGAATGGTCTGGATGTCGGGTTGCCTCTTTCCTGAACTTCTTCATGTCCATATATAATGTGAAGAAGAAGAACAGCCCGCTAAGTATGAGAAGCACACCGTCTGCTCTTGAAAGATGGCCGTCTATGCCAAGCAGGACAGGGAATATCAGGATGAACAGGTACAGGAAATCTTTTCTTAAGAGCTGGCTTTTCACTGCTATTCCGTTTGGTGAAAAAAGAGCCACAATCCCGAACACAAGCGTCAGGTCTGCAACATTTGAGCCAAGGAGTGTAGCCAGTCCGAACTGTGGCACTCCCTTGAAAGCGGAGATTATCGATACTGCGGCCTCCGGGAAGGTCGATATCACTGCGACAATAAAGAAACTCAATACAAACTCAGACATATGGAATTTCCTGGCTAGCCTGGAAGCATATTTAGTGGCGAATTGCGCGCTCTTGACTAATCCGAAGAGTGAAACTATCAAAAGGCCAAGGCTCAAAAAAATATTTATCATCTTCCATTCAGATTACTGAGTTAGCTCTATAAAATACTTTTGGTTAAACATCATTTTTTTAATGATTACAATAGTATATTGTAATATGGCAAAACATGATTCAGATAAGAGACCTGCAATTGGAAAACAATTATTTGTAAACCTTCCTGTGAAGGATCTAAGCAAGTCGGCAGAATTTTTCAAGAAACTCGGATTTACATTCAACCAACAGTTCACAAACGAGAGTGGTGGGTGCTTAGTGCTTGGCGAGAACCTGTATGCTATGCTGCTGGTCGAGAAGTTCTTCAAGACCTTTACTGTAAAGGCAATAGCAGACGCAAAGAAGACAACAGAGGTCCTGGTAGCCATTTCAGTAGACAGCAAGGATTTGGTAGATGAGATTGTAGAGAGGGCAATCGCCGCAGGCGGGAAGCCATTTGGTCAGACGCAGGACCACGGGTTCATGTATGGAAGGGATTTCGAGGACCTGGATGGCCATGTCTGGGAGATATTCTGGATGGACCCAGCTCATGTGAATAAAAAATAGGCAAAATCCCTATTGAAAAAGTTTATATGTTTTGATTTCTCTTGATTTTTCCATGAAAACAGAGTCCTTTTTTTCTCCAAGCTTCGCAAAAATCCTAGTTGGCCTTATGCTGTCAAAGCTCATCAGCTTCATGATATGGGCACCGTTACTGATCTCCTTATTGAAAACAGGCAGCATATACTGGGATAGCCCATACCTGGAGTTGGTATTTGCGCTGTCTGTAGGTTACGTCCTTGCGTGCTGCCTCACAAGGGATTTTGACTTTATTGCCCTGAAGGCTGAGCCGTGGTCTATCAGGCTATTGATTGCCTACCTGCTCTGGCAGCTCTTGACCCTGGTTGGGCAGGTATTGACTGGGCTCCTGGCAATTGATGTTCAGAACTTCGTATCCAGGATGATGTTCTACTACCGCGGCATCCCTGCCATCCATATGGCAATTCTCCTGTCCTCATTGGTCTTTCTTTTGATACGCCACAAGAAAAAATACCTTGCCGCAGCAGCATTTTTCATTTTCATGATGCTAAACCCGATGACAACCTCTGGGATGCTTTTATTTTCCCCTAATAGCCAGGGAGAGTTCGCTTCAGGGACGCTCCTTGTAGGGCTGCAGAGCATCCTGGCCAGAAACACTGGGGGAGTTACAGCCTCGGTTTTAGGTTCGCTTTTCTTTATCGGCGCTGCAGCGTATCTTGGATATTCTCACTTCCATAAGGAGAAGGACAAGGGTTTTGAGATGAAGGCTGCCATCGCGCTCGGAGCAGCGTTCCTTGTGAGCAGATACGCTTACACATTATTGTTCTGAACCTACTTAAATATCATCTTTAAAAACGATTGACTTAGTCTGTCTCTCGGTGATAGCTAATGAAAACACTTATAGTGCAGTATACTCCCAGGGGAGACCTTTCAAACACAAAGAAGATACTTGACGCTTTTATCAGGAAAGCGAGGAATGTCGAGGTCTTGGACCTGACAGTTGACAGGCCGGACATGCTCATGCCAGAGAACCTGAATTCCATATTCAAGAAGAACTGGATGGGAAAAGAGCTGACCCAGGATGAAGCAAAGCATGTGGCAAAGATATACAGTATGACAGACCAGCTCATCTCTGCGGACCATGTCGTTGTCGCTTTCCCTACATATAACTACTCAGTCCCTGCAGCAGTGAAGGCCTGGCTTGATTCAGTCATCATAAACAACCAGACCTTTGTATTGACTGACAAGGGATATGTCGGAAAGCTCAAGGGAAAGGGGCTTGTGATAAATACTGCAGGCGGAGTCTTCACAGGAGAGATGGCCAAGAACGAGCATGCGGTCTCGCTTGCTAAGGGTGACCTTGAATTCATGGGACTCACCGTCGAGACAGTCACGGCGCATGGCCTTAACATGCTCCCGAACCCAGAAAAGATTGTCGAGAATGCGATGAAGGATGCTGAGGCTGTTGCTGCCAGATGGTATAAGTGATTTTTCTATTTTTACTTAAAATATATAAATGCAGTTGATACTGGCTCTGTTATGGTTGCTTCCTGGATTATCCTCATTTTTGCTGTGCTTGCGTTTCTGCTGTTCCTTATCATGACTACCCTCTCATTCATATTCTGGCTTGAGATGGCAACAGATGCCCTTAAGATACGTGATAATCTCTGGATCACGCTCTTGATGATAAGTTTTGTGACAGGGCTTTTTTCCGGCCTTGCTGCATATCTGTACTATGAGATAATGTATAAAGATGAAGAAGGCCACCATAGGCCAAGCAGGTCATATAAGTATATGGTCATATCGACGTTACTGTTTGTGGCTGTATTTGTTGTGCTTATCCTCATGCTGGTTTTTGATGGCGGAGAGATCTTGAATCAATTTTTCAGCCAGTTTCTCAGCCTGTATTCTTTCTGAGGGGATTAGAGCTCTGCTTTTAGCACATTGTAGAACTCATCTCTTGCATGTCTTTCCAGCCAGGGATGATGACCGCACTTCTCCAGCAGGACGAACTTGAAGTCTTTTACTATCTTACTTAATGGCTCTTTGACTCCTTCTGCAGGATGCGGGTCATAGTCTCCATGGATTGCGACCACAGGACAGGTTATATCCTTCCCTAGGGCCAATAGCTCTCCGGACATTCTTAATCTAGATGCTTCTGGCCAGACCTTTGTGTATATCTCTGGCTGCGTTTTCAGATCATCCTCTTTGTTTTTATCTAATGGTGAGAATGAGTCTGCTTTATCATATAATGCGCCGAATTCCTGGAACAGTTCAGGTGTCGGAGCAAAGAGCTGCTGCTCTATCTCCATCATCCTGGCCCTGTTTTTTTCATCCAGATGAGATAGCCTTGTCTTCCTGATGTCCCTTGTGTACTTCACTTCAAAGGGCCCGCTTGATACCAAAATCAGCTTCTTGACTAGCAGAGGATATCTGGCTGCTAAGATAAAGGATAGCCATGCGCCCCAGGACCAGCCTATCAATGTGATTGGCTCCTTTGTGTTTTGGATAATTATAGTTTTTAGCTCCTCTACCTGGCCATCGATGCTGTCCTTTGTCTGCAATGGTTCTAGTACGCCTGTTGATTTACTTAGCTCTTCTGCGACATCAGCCATCTCGCCAGGCGCACCAGGGCCGCCATGGATTACAGCTACATTATATGGCTCGCTGCCGTATTTGCGGAGATTCATTTCCCATATGATTGGATTTGAGATTATAAGATTATCTAGAAGGGTATTGGAATGAATCTGTTTGTGTAGATGAAGAATGCCAAGTATGAGATCAGCGCGAGGTATACTGCCGCGCAGATGAATACCAGGAACAAGAGCCAGGGCGTGTTCTTCACATCCTTCTCTTTTAATTTTATTGTGTTTTCATGTTGCTTTGTATCTTGTGTATAAGCTGTTTTTTTTGCACCAAAAATTGACCAAACCAAAGCTATGAACCAGGCTAGCCCGAACCAGCCAAGGAACACATTAAGGATCAAGATGAGTTCAAAGCTCTTCCTTGTCCTGCCGATAAGAGAGGGGAGGAAGTAGAGGAATAGGAACATGATTATGGCCAGGAAAGAGATGAGGAAAGAAAGAATTGAGTATAATTCCGGCATATTGCAGCCTAGAGAACCAAATTATAAATAAGTTTCTACAGCGCCTTCTCCATCTGTATGACCTTTCCGACTTTTTCGTCTACTATCTCTTTTATCTCTTTGTACCCAAGCTTCCTGTAGAAGCCTTGCGCAGTAGTGCTGGAGCCAAGCTTTATAGTGGAAAAGCCATTGTCTTTCGCTATTGCCTCAATCCTTTCCATGAGGGCTTTTCCGACACCTTTACTCATATGATCCGGATGGACAAACACGCCGCTCACCCAGTTGTCCTTTATGCTGGCTGTGCCTATTATCTCCTTGCCTTCGATAGCTAGGAGGATAGTCTTATCTTTTGAGCTTCTGAGGATGTTCTCTTCTGAGTAATGCTCTATCTGATGCTTCAACACTTCCTTTGGATAGTCTTTGCTGTTTGCCTTGGTTAGTGTTGTTTTTATCAAAGCTGATACCTGAGAGGCTTCAGACGGGAGGAATGGGCAGACTAGCATATTAAGTGGATAAGAAGGAACAAGGGGGATATAAAGGTGATGGGTGAGATAGTAAGCGTATTATGAGGTCTCAAGAAAACTGATTGCTTTTTCCAGGGTTGCGTCTAGATTATCTTTTATTTCATGCTCCCATATCCTCAACACTTTCCATCCTTTCAGATGCAGATACTCGTCTTGGCCTCTATCTCTTAGGACATTACCTTCAATCTTCGGCAACCAATACTTCTTATTCGATTTT
>JAAXVZ010000077.1 GCA_013335235.1 Nanobdellota archaeon
ATCTAAGGAGAGGTTAATGGAAATAGAGGTCTTGCACTTATCGCAGATCTTCTCAGTCTCTTCCCTTATCTTCTTCGGGAGGAGCCCATTTGTAGGGATGCTTATGCTGACTAGCCCAGGATTGTTCTTGACAAAGTGATGGCACATCTCAGAGATATCCTTTCTGAGGAATGGCTCTCCACCAGATAGGTTCAGGAACCTTAATTTTTTATCAAACGACTTGGATATTTTCTCGAACTCTTCTAATGAAAGCTCCTCTTCAGGCTTGTGCTTGTTCAGGTTGTCCCAGTTGAAGCAGTGCCCGCATTTTGCATTGCATATGAACGTATTATGCAGAATAAGGTGAATAGGCAAAGGCCTTTTCTCAAGGTAAAGCGCCTTTAAAGTTGTCAGTTCTTTCATTTATAAAAATAGGGTTTGGCTATTTTTATAAAGATTATGCTTGCGCCCTATGCTATGTGTGGAGGTTCTACTTTGAAAATCTTTATATAATTCTCGCTATTAGTCCTCTTGATGATATCTATAGTTGTAGCCGCATATAATGAGCAGGATAACCTGGCAGAGCTTCACAAGCAGGTGCAAACTGCGATGTCAAAGCCAAAGAAGGATTACGAGCTTATCCTAATTGATGATGGGTCTACAGATGGAACATATCAGAAGATGCTTGATATCAAAGGTAGGGATCCGCATGTGAAGCTGATAAAATTCAGGAAAAACTTCGGGCAATCGGCTGCATGGGACGCAGGCTTTAAGCACGCAAAAGGAGACGTCATAATCACGATGGACGCAGATCTCCAGAATGACCCAGCAGACATACCAAAACTCGTTGAGAAGCTTGATTCAGGCTATGATGTTGTCTCTGGTTGGAGGAAAGACAGGAAAGATTCTTTCCTGAAAGTATCCTTTTCCAAGATATCATTGCTATTCCGGAAGGCGATCATCGATGACAAAGTCAGTGATTCAGGATGCTCTTTGAAAGCGTATAGGAAAGAAGCGCTGCAGGATCTCGACCTTGCAGGAGAGATGCATAGGTACATAACCGAGCTACTGTCTCTAAGAGGGTTCAAGATAGGAGAGGTAATTGTCAACCACAGGCCGAGGACAAGAGGGAAGACGAAGTATAACATGATCCGACTGATGAAAGGCTTCCTAGATCTTCTTGTTGTTGCGTTCTGGCAGAAATATTCTGCAAGACCGGTCCATCTTTTCGGAGGTCTCGGGATACTCTCTTTCTTCAGCGGGGCGATAGTCGGGCTAGAGCTATTATATGAAAAATTCATGCATGGCGCAGCTATCGCAAACAGGCCGCTTCTCTTGCTTGCAGCCATACTCTGCATCCTTGGGCTCCAGATGTTTGTCTTTGGCCTGATGTCAGATATACTGATAAAATTATATTATAACAGCGGAAAGAAGAGTTACTATATCGAGAGCGTAAAATGAGAATATTGATGCTCAATTATGAATTCCCTCCGATAGGTGGAGGGGCGGGGAACGCGAACTTTAATCTCCTTCGCGAGTACAGCCATCATAAAGGGATAGAAGTTGATCTAATCACCAGCTCTTGGAATAAATTTGATATTGACCGCTTTTCAGATTTCATAACAATCCACAAGCTGGATATTAAAAAAAAGGATATCCATTATTGGAGAGCTAGCGAGAATATAAGCTATGCGCTTAGCTCTTTTTACTATGCAAACACCCTTCTATCAAAGAAAAAGTATGATCTGATACACTGTTTTTTTACGATACCGCCTGGAATCATCCCTTATTTTTACAACATGTTCCACAAGCGCAAGATTCCTTACATAATCTCACTTCGTGGCTCAGATGTTCCAGGATTCAATGAGCGACTTAAACATATTTATTGGCTTCAGAAGCCCTTGATTAGGGATATATGGAAGCACGCGCGTCATGTTGTTGCAAACAGCGAGGGATTGAAGAGATTGGCTTTGAATACAAACCCTAACCAAGAGATATCTGTTATATATAATGGGGTGGACACAGAGGAATTTGTCCCAAGAAAGAAGAGAAGCAAGGAATTTACGCTCCTTACAGTCTCAAGGCTCATCCCAAGGAAAAGGATTGATGAGATTATCCGGGCGATGCCTGGGCTGAAAACGAAGTCGAAGCTAGTCATCGCAGGAGAAGGACCGGAAGAGCCTAGATTAAGAGCTCTTGCAGCAGAACAGAATGTGAAGGTGGAATTTAATGGGTTTGTCAGGCATGAACTCCTTCCTGAGATGTATCAGGATGCGGACGTCTTTGTGTTGCCTAGCATAAACGAAGGAATGTCCAATACTGTACTTGAAGCAATGGCTTCAGGCCTTCCGATAATCACCACAGACACAGGAGGGACAAAAGAATTGATAAAAGGCAACGGCATTATCCTAAAGGACCCTTCAGGGATAGGCGATGCAGTGAACAGCATGACAGAATCAAAACAGGAACAATATGGCAAGAAATCAAGAGAGCTCGCATTAAACCTGAGCTGGAAAAAAGTAGCTGAAGCTTATCTTAAGCTTTACAGGAGATAAGATGTGCGGAATATTCGGATTCAGCTGGGAAGATAAGGCGCTTCTTGAGAGGATGAGTAGGGTCCTTTTCCATAGGGGGCCAGATGAATTCGCCAGCTATGGGGACAAAGGCATAAGCCTAGGGATGCGTAGGCTTGCGATAATAGACCTGAAAAAAGGGCTCTATCCTATAACAAACGAAAATGGGACAATACAAGTAATCTTCAATGGGGAGATATACAATTATCAGGAGCTCAAGAAGGATCTTGAGGCAAGAGGCCACAGATTCACGACAAGCTGCGACGCTGAAGTCATACCGCATGCATACGAAGAATATGGTGACAATTTCCCCAATAAGTTCAATGGGATGTTTGCAATCGCATTGTATGATATCGCAAAGAACAGGATACTCCTTGTCCGCGATAAGCTAGGTGAGAAACCGCTTTACTACCTTCTCGACAAGAACAGGCTGGCATTTGCATCTGAGATCAAGTGTCTGCTTGAAATACCTGAATACACAAAATCCATAGACCGGCCTGCGCTAGATAGCTACCTGACACATAGATACACGCTTGGGACGTCGACTCTTTTTCAAAATATAAAAAGGATGTCACCTGGCACAACACTTGCGTTTGATGGCAATATAAAAATCACAAGATACTGGAATCTGGATTACAAAGAGAACACAAACACACTAAGCCAGAACGCGGGAATATTAAGGTATTTGCTAGAGGACTCTGTCAAGATGAGACTCATGAGCGATGTTCCTCTCGGGGCATATCTATCCGGGGGCCTTGATTCCAGCGCAATCGTCGCTTTGATGGCAAAGCACTCAGACAAGGTAAATACATTCAATGTCTCTTTTTCAGACTCAGATTTTGACGAATCCAAATACGCAAGGATAGTTGCTGAAAGATTCTCTACAAACCATACGCAGATCAATGTAGATATAGATGCAACAAAAGTCCTTCCTGAAGTCATTTGGCACCTTGACGAGCCGATTGCAGACGCAGCGACAATACCGACATACTTGATGTCAAAAGAGACAAGGAAAAAAGTGACAGTTGTCTTATCCGGGGAAGGAAGCGACGAGCTGTTTGGAGGCTATGAGAGGTTCAGGCATCTAGGGTTTGCTTATAATTTCAGGCACATCCCGACAAAGATAAGGGAGCTTCCAAAGAATATGAATTTGAAGGACAAGACCTTAGTTAGGGGATCAGAGCTCTTATCTAACCTGCACGACGATGAGAAGGCATACATATCTTATTATTCTGTATTTGACGACAAGGAAAAGAAGGAACTCTATATGCATTCTGATACACCTAAATCCGCCACACTTGTAGGGTACTTTAAAGAAGGGTTTTTGACAGGAATACAGAAGATAGACATCGAAGAGAGGCTTCCTAATAATATGTTATTGAAAGGCGATAAGATGACTATGGCGGCCTCTATAGAAGGCCGTGTGCCTTTCCTTGACCCAAGGCTCGCAGAGCACGGTGTCTCGATCCCATTCGGCCAGAAGGCATCGCTCACGCAAGAGAAGATTGTATATAGGGAGGCTGTCAAAGGCCTTATTCCAAAAGAGATACTTTCAAGGAAGAAACAGGGATTTTCTGTCCCGACAGAAAAATGGGCAAAAGATGGTCTTATTGACAGGTTGCAGGAAACCATAAAAGACACAAGCGAGCCTTTCCTGAAAAAAGATGCAATCTCACATATTTGCAACAATCTACACAAGTCAATCTATTACAGAAGGCAATTCTGGGCTGTCTTGATGTATGAGGAATGGTATAGCAAGTTCATGCAGTGATACAATGGATGAAAAGAAGATAACAAAGGAAGTCTCAGAGTTCTATGATGTAGTTTGGACAAAATACCTGCCTAAGGTAGAGGAGCAGAAAACATTTCTCCTCAAACATATAGGTATAGAGAATATCAAAGGGAAGACAATCCTTGACGCGGGATGCGGGACAGGGGTCGCTGCTGTCTGCTTCAAGTTGCTTGGAGCAAAAGAAGTTGTAGGTATAGATATCAGCGAAGGCGCATTGAAGACAGCGAGGATGCTTGCTGAAAGAAACAAGGTAGATGTGATCTTTGAAAAGGACAACTTGCTTGACCTGAAATTGAAAAAGAAGTTTGACATCATCCATTCTTTTGGCGTCCTGCACCATACAGCAGATTGCAGGAAGTCATTTGACAACCTCGTCAGGCTGCTCAAGCCAGACGGGAAATTCTATATTGCGCTTTACCTGAAGACGCCACTGACTTTTTTGCAGCAATCTGCAAGATTTTTCCTGAGGCTCTTCCCAAAATCCATGTGGGTATTTATTTCAAGCCAGATAAAAAAGCTGCTTTCAGGGAAGAAGAACACAAAGCGCGGGTTTGACGGAGAAGGAGATATGCTGGATTGGTTCTTTGTGCCGTATAGGACACATCACACACCTAAGGAGATTGAAGGGTGGTTCAGGGAGCATGACATGGATTCACAGCTCCTCATAGCTAAGACCGGAAGATATGCGTCCACCTCAAATTTCCTTATGCTTGGATCTCATGGCCCTAAGGCCAAATAGGCCAACTATCCCAAGCACAAGGAAGAAAAGGATATTGAGTATATGGAAGGAGAACCCTGAAGGTATCGCGAGCCCTTTCTCAACACCGTAATACATGAATATTATTGTCCAGCCTGCTTCAACAGTCCCGAAACCCAGCACGCCTTGTATAGGTATCGCCGAGATCAAGGCAGTGAAACAGAATGCGGCAATTGTCTTGCCAAACCCCAAATCTATGCCTAATGGCAGTACGAGGAAGTAGCTCATGCTGAAGCTTATGCTCCAAAGCAAGAGAGAAAGGAGGAATAGCTGAAACAGCTTTTTTTTATCTTCTTTGACACAATAAGTCAATGTCTCTTCTGCCCTTGTCAATATGTATTGCGCAGGTTTTGTCCTCATCAATTGCAATTTAGATAGCCAAGCTATATTTTTGTAGCTGATGAATAAGACAAAAAAAAAGGCAGAGACTGCCGCAAAAGCAAAAGCACCCAGGGTTATGAATCTAGTGTCTGCTAGTCCCGTAAGTGTCATTGCCGCAATGAAAATCAATGCGATTGCACTCATATCAAATAATCTGACTAATAGGACTGCTGCAAGAGACCTTGTCTTCCTTTCACCCCTCTCTCCAGTAAGGTAGACATATGACAGTTCGCCTGCCCTCATAGGAAGGAGGCTTGTCATCATATTATGAACACAGACAATGAAGAACAGCTCCGCCAGCCTAATTTTTTTCATGATTAGGATGCTGAACCGCAATGTGCGGACAAGATAAGAGAGGACATATAATAAAAACCCAAAAGCAAGTGTTGGCAAGGGGAACTCTTTCAATGTGCTTATGACACTTGCAAAAGAGATTTGCTGCAATAAAAAGTACACAAGTATAATTGTCAGCAATACGGAAATGAGTATCTTTACAGGCGTCCTCATTCTATGTTTATGTACCCCACCTGGAATTTTCCTGAACGCTCATATTCTTTGAACTGCTGCGGCTTATTTGCTAATAATGTATTAATCTGCGATTCTGTGAAATTTCCGCCTTTCCTGAAGAGCAACCATACAATCATTGGTTGCTTTCCCTGCTGCGTATCCACCATCTCAAAACCGAATTGCACTAATCTATAATTTTCTTTTAAGTATGTGCTTCTTGGCTGATCTACGGGATCGCAGGTTGGCC
>JAAXVZ010000078.1 GCA_013335235.1 Nanobdellota archaeon
CTACAATGGGATTTTCAGGATACCTCCTGGATTCTATCTTGCGTTAAAAAAAGGAAAGCAGCAGCTTGTGAGACCGAAGCTTGTGAGATATTACTCAATGCCTTTTTCCAGGCATCCTATAGAGGATGTAGACAAGAAGATCATAGAATATGAAGAGGCATGGAAGTCATCGATAAAGGATTTCCTGAGATCTAAAGGGACAAAGAAGCTCGGCAGCATGCTTTCAGGCGGGCTTGACACAAGCTATGTAGTCTGGGCAGCATCGCAAGTCTACAAGAAGTCAGTGAAGACCTACACATGCTATTATGACAATCCCTTATTTGACGAGATCAATCAGGCGAGATATGTCGCGAAAAGATGCAATGCGGCAAATACAGGGATAAAAGTAGATGAGAAAGACCTAGACCTCCTTCCAGAGATGATATACGCTGCAGGCGAGCCTGTCCTTGCATCATCATTATCTATCTTCAAGCTCATGAAGCTCGCAAGCCAGGAGGTAGACACGATCTTCACAGGAGACGGCGGCAATAACATCTACCATCACCTATACCCTGTCAGCGAGATCCACAGATGCCTCAAGGATGTCCCTCTCTTTGTAAGGAAAGCGATATATGCTCTTGTCTCAGGCTCAGCAAGCATGACTGGGAATGAGAGATTGTGGGAGCTAAAGCACGCGCTCTACCCATTCAGGTACAGGCTGTATGATGATTTCTATCTCCACCTTGTATGCTATCGCCATTTCTCAGAAGATGAAAGGAAAAAGCTGTTCCTGCCAATGTTCCCTCAGTCAATCAGTGAAACTGCGCTTGCAGCCAACATGAAAATATCTAAGGCTTCATTTGATGATGACCTGATCTCAGCAAGGTTTGTGCATGGCAACATGGAGTACGTCTCCACATTCCATGAGCGATTCGCAAGATATCTAGGGATGAGTGTCTTCACACCGTACCAATCACGCGAAGTCATGGAATTCATAGATTCGCTTCCAAGAGATTTCCTATATAAAGGGAACACTATACAGAAGCTGACCAACAAGGCCTATAAGATGAATTTCCACAAGCTCGCGCTAAAAAAGCATTTCCCCTCTGATTTCATTGACAGGACAGGAAAACCTTTTGACCAGCCTTTCCACACATGGCTTGCTGCAAGGCCGGATGTAACATCTGCGCTCCTGTCATCTTTGAAGAGAAGAGGGTGGTATGATGCAGCATATCTCGAGACTATGTTTGCCGAGCACAGGCGCCAGTATCAGAGCGACAGGATATTCTGCCAGCTATCGAACCACAGCTATAGGATAATGGCTCTTCTTTCATTAGAGATATGGTGCAGGCTCTTCATCGATAAGATAGAGTGGAAAGGCATGGGCCTTGCGGATGTGCTCTAGGCAAATTATTTTAACTCACTTCCCATCCGTAAATCTAAATGAAAGTCCTTTTTATAATACCTTCAGGCGGCAAGGACTTGTATGGCCTTGGAAAGCAGGGGAAATACATACCTCTTGGGATCGCCCAGGTTGCGGCTTGCCTTGAGGAAGACGGCCACAATGTCAAGGTGATTGATCAGAGGCTTCAGGATATAGATGTGAAAGCTTTTGCAAAAAGGTTTTCTCCAGACATCATCGGCTTTTCATTATCCTTCTTTTCCAAGGATGAGTCCTACAAGATGGCCCACGAGCTGGGGAAGAAGGCTATTCTTGTTGCAGGAGGTCAGTATGCTACGCTTTTCCCTGAAGAGTGCCTGGATAATGGATTCGATGTCGCAATCATAGGTGAAGGGGATTACGCAATCAACGAGATCCTGAAGAGAAGAGATGATCTTGGGAAAGTCAAAGGCATAGCTTTCAAGAAAAAAGGAAAGATTATTAGGACACCCTCAAGGCCAGCCATAGAGGACCTGGATTCTCTTCCATACCCTGCAATACATCTTTTCAGCCCGCTTGATTATATCCCTCTTCCAAAGCACTATAGAGAGCTTCCAGTCTACCCTATGATAACTAGCCGCGGCTGCAAATGGGGAAAATGTATCTTCTGCTACCAGCCAACGCACGCAAGGAGGATGTCTCCATCGAGGGCAGTAGATGAGATTGAATACATGCAGGGCAAATACAAGTTCAGGGAGATAAGGTTCTGGGATGATATATTCATAGATGATACCTCCTGGGCAGTTGATTTCTGCGATGAGCTGGATAAGAGAGGGATCAAGATATCATGGAGCGCTCACGCCAGGACTGACTGGGTCACGAAGAAAACACTGATGCGTGTTGCAAAATCTGGGTGCTGGCAGATACTCTATGGTATAGAATCCGGGGATGAGACTCTTCTCAGGAAAGTAGGCAAAGGGACGACAATTGCGCAGGCCAGGAACGCGATCAGATGGACAAAGGAGGCAAGGATAGAGACCCGCATTTCTTTTATCCTCGGCCTTCCAGGAGAGACACCTGAGCTTGCAGACAAGACTATCCAGCTCGCAAAAGAGCTGGAGGCAGATGTAACGCAGTTCTCGCTGGCGACTCCTTATCCCGGAACTAAGATGCATGAGCTCTACCATGATAAGATACTGAATGATGACTTCTGCGAGGTCTTGATCACATATCTTCCAGAAGGATACAAGTCGACTAAAGAGCTTGAGGAAAAATTCAGGAAAGCTTACAGGACGATATACTTCAACCCGAAATACCTGTTCAAGAGGATATCAGCAATAAGGACCTACCAGGACCTGAAGAAGAACCTATCTGGCCTGAGGGTAGCATTGAGAAGGGCAAGATGATACAAAGGATTCTCTCTGTTCAGAAGATGTATCCAGGAGTTGTGACTCCTTTTAATATTGGTATGCATACTGCAAAGATGCTCTATCATATGATGCTGAAGGATGGAGTTGCGCCAGAGCCCTTGAATATCGATCTCAAAGTCACAAAAAGGTGCAACGCGCATTGCGAATTCTGCTTTGCGGACATAGGAAGTGGAGAAGAGCTGCCTGTTGAAGCATACTCCTCTCTTGCGAAGGCATTCAAAAAAAAGAAGGCGTTCTTCATAACCGGGGGAGAACCTTTCCTCAGGGCAGACATCTATGAATTATTCAAGGCAATAAAAGATGAAGGCCATGAGGTAGGCGCAGTCACGAATTCCAGCCTGATAAAAAAAGAAGATTACGTGAAGCTCAAGATATTAGACAGCCTTGTCCTTTCTGTCCATGGGACCAAAGAAGTCCATGACGCTCTCCTTGGGGTGAGATCGTTTGACCGCGCCATGCAGATACTGCATTATCTGTCTAGGATGAAGCCGAGGCCTTACCTTCTTGTCAATTCTGTTGTCAATGATGGCACAAGGGATAAGCTAGGCCTATTGAAACAGGAGTGCAGGGACGCAGATGAATTCCGCGTATCAAACATAAGCTTCCTTTTAAAGGAAGAGCTTAAGAACCATAAGTCGGAGAGCAGGAGGAGGTTCGGTGAAGAGATAGTTACCACCCAATACATCGCGCCTGATGTCCCGAAGAAGCCAGAGCATATTGAAGGGGAACTCTATCCTGACCTGACAGAAAGCGAGATTGTGTCTTGGTATAGCCATAAGTTCATTACAAAGAGGAGATGCCTATATATCCATTCATCTGTGTTTGTTGCAGAGAATGGGGATGTCCATCCGTGCCAATATTATAAATATCCTGTTGGGAACATAAAAAGCCAGCCTTTAAAAGAGATATGGAACAGTCCAAAGATGAGGAAATTCAGAAGGGAGATATCTGCTAAACTGCTGCCGGGGTGCTCGAGATGCTGCAAGCTATTATAGATAAGAGAGCAGCTGTCTTGATTGCAGCGGTCTTCATTTTCTGTCTTGCGGAGAACCTCATCATATTGCACTATGACAAGACACCTTTCAGCTATGATATCGCAGATTCGTATTATGTCGGGCAAAACTTCTATAAACATATTATAAATCTCAGGCTTGGAGATTTTTTCGCAGATTATCTCTTTAACTATAACAAGGACTATCCGCCAATTTTCCTTTTTCAGCCTTTTGTGTTTTATCTCCTGATGGGAGTTAGCGAAGATGCTGCAGCCCTGTCTAATTCAATCCCCTTATTTATCTTGATAGTCTCTGCATATGCCCTTGCTTTCAAGCTGTATGGCCGCAAGGCAGCTGTATTTGCCGCAGTCAGCATACCCTTGCTTCCAGGATTCCTCGCATTCTCGCGTGTCTTTCTGCCGGATTTTGCAGTCGCAGCATATCTCACAGCCTATGCCTCTTTCCTGGTAGACTCTAACGGATTCCGGAAAAACAGGATGAAGCTTGGACTCCTGATAGCGGTGGGGATGCTCACAAAACACACTTTTGCGCTCTACTGCGGGCTTTTGACTCTCTCTTACCTTATTTTTGGGATAAGGAAGCCGGACATCAGAGGAGCATTGGTATCCGGTGCTGTCGGGTCTCTTGTCAGCGCTATTTGGTATATTCCGCATCATGATCTTGTTGCAAGAGTTGTTCAGGTCAATGGTGCCTTTTACAAGATATCTGACGGGTTTATAGGTTCTTTTATCACAGGAGCAGCAAGCTTGGCATCAATCCTTGTTACACGGTCATTGTTTTTTATCTATGCAATCCCACTCTATCTTCTTGCGCTAGAGCACATTTCAGACAGGAGGCGGTGGATATCCTTGTTTGTCTTAGCAGCATCTGCTTTTTTTTCTGTTGCGGCAATAGTCTATGTAGATCCAAGGGTGTTTGTTCCTTTAGCGCCTTTCCTTCTTGTAATAGCAGGATTTTACATGTCTAAGCTCCTCAGGCTGGAATGGCTGCCGCTCATGATCTTCGTGGTGATTGGGGTCATTGTCAAGGTAGGGCTTGTCTCCGGCGTTTCATCCCTTCCACTGACAAATACAGTCTATCTTGGTGGCCTATTATATCCCATAAGCGGATATGAGAGGCTTGACGCTCTTAAGGCAGACATAATGGCAATACCTGGAAATAGAGGAACAATCCTTATCCTTCAGGACTCAGCTGTCGCATCTTCCTTAAGCTATAGCTTGAGCAGGAAATACCGCATCTATAATCCCTTCCTTTTTGCAATTGACATGAATATGAGTGATTTGGCACCATATATGCATAGCATTGATGAGGTTGGCATATGCAATTTCACTGCAGTGCTATATACTGACAAGCCACTGAGGCAGATGCAGGAGAAATCTCTTCAGGCTGCAAGAGGGCCCCAGATATCCGAAGCATACTATGCGCAGGCAGAGTTCCTGAACTGCAGCAACTATATCTTGAGTGAGAGCTACACTTTCCCATATGAATCAGACACAACCAGTGTCTTATCGCTATATATCAATCAAGTCAATGCTCGAATATCATAGAAAGCGCAGCCTTAGAATATCTGATGAATTCATCCAATGATTTAATATTTGACATTGTGCGGAATATCTGGACAGGCCTTAGGTAGAACCCAAGGTACGCAGATTTGATAATGCTATTTAGCTCCTCATTTGAAAGCTTACAGTCTATCCTCGGGAGCTCTCTTTTCGAGTTCTTGTCCAATACATATTTTTTCCAGTAATCATATCCAATCTCTGCTTCCACAGCCTTATAGAGTCCGGTTCCTGGGAGTATGGAGAGCCTGGAGAACTGCGCATAATCAAGCTGCAGCTCTTTTGCCAATGAAATCGTCTTTGCAGCAGTCTCTTTTGTCTCTCCAGGGCAGCCGATCATGAAATAGCCGAAAGCCAGGAGACTATGCTTTTTTATCAGGCGGACAGCTTTTCTTATCTGGGCTACACTGGTATTCTTATTTATCTTCTTCAATATGCCTTCATCCCCGGACTCGATCCCGACATAAAGCCTGTAGCATCCGGCTTTTTTCAGCCAGGAGAGGAGCTCATCATCAACCAAGTCGACTCTTGACCTGCATGACCAGCATATCTTCAGCTCCTTTTCGCATATCTGTTTGCAAATATCTATCGCTCTTCTCTTGTTTGCGGTAAAGAGGGGATCAAATATATCAATCTCCCTTACTCCGTGCATGGTTACGCACTCTTCAATCTCTGCGACGACATTCTCTGGGCTCCTATATCTTATATCTCCTGTCCTTTGTTCACAGAAAGTGCAGGAATATGGGCAGCCCCTGCTAGTTATCATAATCGTATAGTTCCTGTATTTGGATACAAACGAATAATATCTTCCGACAGGGAGGAGATTCCTTGCTGGGAAAGGTATCTTATCGAGATTCTTCTCTTTTG
>JAAXVZ010000303.1 GCA_013335235.1 Nanobdellota archaeon
CTTCCAATTCGCCTTTCAGGGAATACAGGCCGAGCTTATGGGCAATAGGCACATATATCTCCATGGTCTCTTTTGCAATACTGAGATGCTTTTCCTCCCTGAAGTATTTCAGGGTGCGCATGTTATGCAGCCTGTCAGCAAGCTTCACAAGGATGACTCTTACATCTTTTGTTGTCGCAAGAAGTATCTTTCTCCAATTCTCTGCAGTATAATCTTCAGCAGATTCAAATGTCACTTTGCTGGTCTTTGTCTCTGCATCGACTAACCCAGCAATCTCTTCTCCGAACTCTTTCTTGAGCATATCTAGCGGGATACCGGCATCTTCTAGCACATCATGCAGAAGGCCTGCGCAAATGGTTGCGGTATCTAATCTCAGCTCAGCCAGAATCATTGTCACGCCGACAGGATGCTCGATGAAATCCATTCCAGAAGTCCGTTTCTGGCCTTCATGCGCCTTTTTTGCGAAGTTATATGCTTTTTCAATTAATGCAAGGTCTGCTTTCTTATCATATGAAGCGACTTCCTTCAAGAGTTCCTCAATTGCAGCATCCATAATTCATGCAGATAGCATGGAGGTATTAATATCTTATCTCCATATGGGCCATAGTTTAGCTTAAGGTCTATCGAGTGCCTTTTTTGCCTGATAAGCGCAAGAGAAAAACTAGCGCCTTCTGGAAAATGATCTTCCCTGAGGTTTTCCCCCAGGATGAGGTCTTGGCCTTCTTGATCCGCCACCGCTGCCTTGCCTGAGACCTCCACTACCAGACGGCCTGCCCCTCTGTCCTCTCTGGTTCCTTGCTGGAGGCTCTGCAGCAGCGCCTGTCGCGTTCTGCGCGCGGTCAGAATGATACTTATGCTGCACGACTTCGATATTCAGCCTTATCAGTTTCTCGATGTCCCTGAGGAAGTTCCTCTCATCAGCAGCGCAGAATGAATACGCAGTGCCTTCAGCTCCTGCTCTTGCTGTTCTGCCTATCCTATGGACATATGTTTCAGGCTCATTAGGAAGCTCAAAATTTATGACATGGGAGATATCATCTATGTCTATTCCCCGCGCAGCTATGTCGGTTGCGACAAGAACTTTTATCTTTCCTGACTTGAAACCCTGCATAGCCTGAGTCCTCGCAACCTGGGATTTGTTCCCATGTATTGCAGCTGCGCCTATCTTCTGGCTTTCAAGGAAATACGCTACCTTGTTCGCGCGATGCTTTGTCCTTGTGAATATCAGTACACGCGTGAGGTGCTTCTGCAAAAGAAGCTCCAAGAGCAGCCTCTCTTTTGCAGTAGATTCTACAAAAAACACGCATTGTTTGATCTTCTCGACTGTTGTCGCCTGGGGTGCGACCTCGACCCTTACAGGGTTTTTGAGCAATTGGTTCGCAAGCTGTGTCACTTGAGGCGACATGGTCGCAGAGAAAAAAAGCGATTGCCTATTATGTGGCAGCTTTGCGATTACCTTCTTTATGTCATGGATGAATCCCATATCAAGCATCCTGTCTGCCTCATCCAGGACAAAGAACTCGATGCTCTTCAGGCTGACCTTGTTCTGGTTCATCAGATCCAGGAGCCTTCCTGGTGTCGCAATGATTATGTCAACGCCCTTTAGAAGTGCGTTCACTTGAGGACCCTGGCCGACCCCTCCGAAAATAACAGTATGCTTGAATTTCATGAATTGGCCGTATGCTGTAAAGCTCTCTCCTATCTGGATTGCCAGTTCTCTCGTCGGTGCAAGAACGAGTGTCCTCGGGACCCTTGGATATTTTTCAGTCATCCTCTGCAAGATTGGCAACACGAATGCAGCAGTCTTTCCGGTTCCCGTCTGAGCGATCCCGATCAGGTCTTTGCCTGCTAGGAGGTCTGGGATAGACTTCAATTGTATCGGTGTAGGTGTATCATAACCCTGTTGTACAAGTGCGCGTTG
>JAAXVZ010000079.1 GCA_013335235.1 Nanobdellota archaeon
GTTGAATACGATAAGGATAATGATCACGTATAAGAGAAGAAGTATCAAGAGTGTCCAAAGGTCTAGTCCTAGTATCTCCGCTATGCTAATGTATTTTATCGTTATTCTTCGGAATATTGTCTTTTGAGGTTCCATCACGGTCTGGTTCTCAATTGCAGCAACTTGTTTTTTCTCTTTCCCGCAGACATTCTTTATTGGCTCATCTATCCTTGCTATGCCCCAGTATGTAGCAGCCTTGTCCTTCTTCTGTGTCCTGTTAGTTATGTCGACTCTTTCTCCAGGGCCGACGAAAAAGACATAATCGACGCTGTAGAACTCTGCATCATCATAAGAGATGCGGCCGGATTCCAGGCTGGCTTTAAGGTTTTCGCCACCATATATCCTATAAGGAAATTCTGCCTCATTGATATAAGAGAAATTGACCTTGAAACGGATCCATTCTGTATCAAGATTAATTATATTGAGGTGCGGCGTGACATAGCTTCCTGTGCTTGTGACATCGCTTCCTGATGCAACATACTGGTAAGAGACATTCCTGCAGCTGAAAGTTTCGATATATCTGGTCACAGATATCTCTTTTATCACAGGGACCAGCATATCCTTGGCTGAACTAGTGACCTCTTCTCTTGGAAATCGAGTGAAGAGTAAGGCAGAGAGGAATAATAGGATAAGCAGGAATATTGATAGGCGTCTTTTTGATATGCATCTATTGCAATACTCTTTATCGGTTTCAGTCTCTTTTTTGCAGCGCCTGCATTCCATGGCATGGATTCTAGGGTTATGCCTAATTAATCCTTTGCTTTTTCTATATCGCAGAGATTTATTATCCAAACCAATATGACCATGAAAAATTTGGAGCATCACGCTCTAGTGGGATTTTATCTGCTTTGTCCTATCAATTTAAATATAGTCTTTTTATCTCATTTCCATAACTTTTTTTGATTCGGTGGGAACTTGGATAAGATAAATGTGGGGATAGATGGGCTTTCAGCGACGTCAAAAGATACAGTGACAAAGCTTCTTTTCTATGTCCTAAACCATCTCCCTGCTGAAAATCCTCCTGCTTGGAGCGTAATCGACAGCAGCTCGATGTATAGGGCAGCGAGCCTTTTCCTTGAGAGGAACGGGAAAGATCTAGGGATAAGGCCTATGTCTCTCCTGAACCGGGCAGACCCTATGGTAAACCTTGAGAAGGAAGACCTTGGCAAGATCATAACCTGCGTTGAGAACCTTGAATTAGGCTTAGATTTTCTTGTAGGTGTGAGATGCACTTATGGAAAAGAGCAAGGAAAGATCGAGCAGTATTACACGCATAACGAATTGCAAGGTGTCGATGTCGGCACATATGCCGGCATGCTCGGCAGGATCGATCCTGTGCGGCCGTGCATTGTCGCAAAAGAGAGAGAGCAGGCAAAAGCGGGATATTGCCTGGTCCCGGGAAGGGATAGCTTCACGGTCGTCTTGAAGGATATACCTGGGACACAGCCTGTAGGGATATATACTTATACAGATTTTGGGGCAAGAGTCAAAAGAAGGCTTGATGATGCGCTGTCTAGAGGGAAAAACACAACGGAATTGGATATAATTGAGGCATTGAAGCAAAGAGATATCCTGGATCTAGGGAGGGCTGAGGCGCCGTTGCCACCAAACCCAGTGTATGCGAGGGCAGCTGGCTACTCAGTTGTTGACACAACCGCCTTATCTTTTGATGATATGGGAATAGCTTCAGTGAATATTGTCCTTGATGCAATGAAGCTTCATATTCCGCAGCGCTCAGTCAGATCACTTGTGCATGAGGCGAATGCAGCATATGGTCACGTTGGGAAATAACCGTAAAAACTATGGTCTTCATTATATTCTGCTTATTTATCTATTAAATAGAAATCAAAAGATTTATATCCTCAATTTATAATAAATAACCTGTGGTTAGGGTATCTGGGTATATGCTTATGTATGTTCTTTTACTGTTTTCTCTTATGCTCCTTCCTGGGTTCAGCGCTGCTGCAGATGCCTGCGAACAGGACAGGAGCTGTTGCACATCACCTGGTCTTGGGATCGATAAGTTATGCTGGAGGAATGACAAAGTAGACTGGTCACGCCTTTCTGAGTATAAGATTGCAAACCATTTCGAGAATGATAATGGCTCTCGCATGGTGATGTTCCAGCACTATCATAGTGGAGATTTTCAATGCGAGAAAGAGAATGATTTCACAAACAGCAAGAGCCATTGCGGTGTCTTCAGATATGTGGATTTCAGGCCTGCAGGATGGTATATCGCAGGAGGCTCAGTGAAGAGCCTCAGATGGACACCAGTAAAACTCATGGGTGCTGGAGAATGCTGGTCCTGCGGCTCAGCTGGGGTATATTGGGAGACAGAGCAATATATGGACAAGCATTCTGTGGTAAATAACTATTGGCTGAAGTTTGTGAAACAGGGAGAGATAGTGCTATCCAGCCAAGGGATTCCCTCGAATGCGGCCTGGTCTACGGCAATCGCGGGAAAATACCCCGGGATAAGATATACATTCACCTCTGGCAGCGATACTTTCGAGTTTGTCCATGCATTGTCTATAGCGCCATCATGGTATAATAAGACTTCAAGTTCAGAATGGAAAGCCACTTACCTTGGAAATGCCAGCCAGCTGCTGAACCTCATAAATGTCAAGGCATTAGTCAAGATCAATGGGGTCTCGACAGGAACAGAGGAGCAGATTCCAGCGTGGCTCGAGCAATATCCGAACAAAGCAGCATCGATAGATCAGGAATATGTAAGTTTCATGAAGAATTTCAAGTATCCTGTCGGAAGAAGCGATGAAGAGGTCCAGGATTACTACAATGTCCTTTATAATTACTGGTATGACACATGGACTGACCCGAAGCCAGATGCAAAAAGCAATTTCTATGTCAACTCCAGGAACGCAGAGGTCTTCTCGCCGAATATACTTCAGTACAAAGATGGCCAATGGGTCTGGGATTCAGCTATATCTTTGATGGGGATGCTGCCAGCGCTTGAGTCTAATCCAGACACATATGTTGTAAGCAAAGTAAAGGATGCAATCGCAGTCGAGGCAAAAAACCAGCCAAAATACCCTGCAGTTTCAGAATGGTCTCTTGAGATACACCCTGCATGGAAAGGCAATGGCGGCCAGCCAGCAGAGCTTTACCTTCCAGTCACTTTGTATGCTTACAAAAAAGGCCTGATATCGAAAACAGAGCTATGCGATATCGCGCCGAATTTCAAGTCGGCGTATATGGCATATAAGGCAAAAGCAGGTTCAGACTTCTTACTCTCCTTTGGTCCTCATTATGGAAGGGATGGCACAGACGCGCTTCAGGAGACAGACGCATCAGCTGACGCATCAGGCGGATTTGCCATGATGGCACTAGGACTTAATGCGTTGTCAGAAGAATGCGGACTGCCAGATTCATATGATGCAGATTACGCAGCAATCAAGACTAATTTTGAAAAGCTCTGGAACCCAGGCTTAGGATTATATGTAAACTTGGACAAATCAGGGAATCAGGTCTCTTCACAGTCAGCGATGAAAGCAACGCCTTATGGTGAGTGCATGGCGATAATCGCAGGCATTGTCCCTAAAGATAGATACCAGAAGATATTTGATGCAATGGATACCTATTTTGTGCATAATAATATCGGCTATACCTCTATTGCGAACACGCACTCCTGCTTTACAGCAGCAGGTGTCAATAACGCCTGCCTTGATGGAGAGACATGGGACGGTCCGATATGGAGCTGGGCAGACAATGCTTTCTGCCTTCAGGCTATCAGGGTCGCAAAAGACAGGGACGGCATAGATATATCTCAGAAGCAGAAGATAGAATCATGGAGTTTCAAGCTGATGGGCTCAGACAGTCCTTTTGCAAAAGAGTCTTATAACCCGGCGAGCCTTTCATCTGACGCGGAATGGGACTCAGTCCCTTATGCGCCTGCAGGAAATGAGATACCAGGAATAATATTCAGCTTCAATCCTTATGCTGCGTTTGATGACCTGAGCCCGCCAAGCCAGCCAAGCTGCATCCCTGTAACAGAGAAGTGCGATGGGAAAGACAATGACTGCGACCTGCAGATAGATGAGGGATGCCTATGTCTTGATGGTGAGACAAAAAGCTGCGGCTCTTCTAGTGTTGGTGAGTGCAGGCTAGGCAGCTCTGATTGCGTAGATGGTGATTGGACAGCCTGCAGCGGCAATATCGAGCCTACAATTGAAATGCTTGACCAGAAGGACAATGATTGTGACGGAGCTATAGATGATGGTCTTGATTCCATACCTGCAAATGTGTCTTCGCAGCCAACCTGTGATCCATCAGACCTTTCATTATACGAGACAAAGAGCCTGAACTGGATGCTGAATTTTCTCAAGACAATCATAGATTATGTTATAGCCAAATTTGCACCTGGCTAGAAAAACTTCTTCTTCCAGAGGATAAATCCGACTATGGCAGATATTGCTATACATAATCCAACAACAATTGCAAGAGCATGTGACGAATTTTGATAAGGCAATGGGATGTTCATTCCATAGAAGCTTGCGATGAGTGTAGGAATAGATATGATAATAGTGATTCCTGCAAGTACCTTCATATAGATATTCAGATTGTTAGAGATTATAGAAGCAAAAGCATCTAGTGTGTTGCTTAGTATGTTAGAGTATGTATATGTCATCTCAATAGCTTGCTTGTTCTCATCAATTGCCTTCTCAAGCATCCTTTTATCTTCTGCTGTCTTGATCATAAGCTTCTCTTGGTATATCCTCTCCAGCAGGATATCGTTTGATTTCAGCGAAGTGGAGAAGAAGACTAGGGACTGCTGTATCTCAAGCATCTGCATGATGACCTTGTTCTGCTGGCTCTGCTCGAGCTTCGTCTCTATCACATGCATCTTCTTGTTTATCTCATTCAGGTAATTCAGGAATAGCCTCGCTGAAGTAAGAAGAAGCCTGAATGTCAGCTGGGTCTTCCTGAAAGCGAATCTCTGTGTTTTCAGCTTCGGGACAACATCGTTATCAAAGTAGCTTAGGGTTATGACTATATCTTTAGTTATGATGATGCCGACAGGAACAGAGAAATATTCAAGGTCATTGCTCAGGTTATTGTATGGCGCCCTTATTATCATGAAGGTGAATGAATCAAATTGCTCGATGATTGGTATCTCGTCTTTATCTTTCAGGGTAGACAATACTTCTTCAGGGACATTAGCTATCCTCTTTATCTCTGCCAGCTCTTCATCTGTAGGAAGGCTAACATTGATCCAGCAATCAGGTTCAGGTTTCTCCAGGACTTCCAGTTTCTCCTGCGTTATCCTAAGAATCTCGAGCATCAGTTTCTATTTGGATGAGGTGGTATATATATTTAGCCGTTTTTGAGTGTCTTGCCAGATAAAGCATCATAGCATGACAAGCCAAAGTGCAGTGAGCGATGCCAATAGGGAGACAATTGTTACAACCAAGCCATATTTTGTGAACTCTATGAAGGACATATGGATTTTTTTCTTCTTTAGGATGCTCATCCACATTATGCCTGCAAGTGCGCCTATTGGTGTCAGGTTCGCTCCGAGGTTTGATCCGATAACAACTGCAAGCCCAGCAGGAATCATATATGCTGTTCCTTGAAGTATAGACGTGAATGCGGCAGTCATTGGGATGTTGTTCACCAGGTTTGCTGCAAGTGTCGATACTATTCCATAAGTGAAGATTGCCTGCATTGCATTCCCTTGTGGCATCCAGCTCCTGAAGATTGCCGTCAGGCCCTCTTGCTCCATTGCAGATACCATTATGAAAAAAGAAAGCATGAATGGGATGATTGGCCATGGCATGGCGGCTAGCGATTCAGCCATATATGCAGATTTAGCAAATATGTCTCTTCCGATAATGAGGATTGCAAGGATTGCAGCGAAGATACAGGCAATCTGCCACATAGAAAGGCCTATCTCCTGAGACATTGACATCGTAAGGATACATAATGCAAGCACAGACACGCCGATTAAAACGCCTGTCTTGTCCTTGAGTGCCAAACCTGGTGTGATTTTTTGTTCGGCTATATCTTGAGAAAATGTTTTCCTGAATAGCAGGAGCAGGATAGTCAGGTTTGCAAGCCCAGCAAAGAGGGTTGGGAGAAGCATGATCCTGAAATAATCTGAAAAAGATATCCCGTACGCGGTGGTCAGGTAGATGTTAGTCGGGTTCCCGACCTGCAGCAT
>JAAXVZ010000080.1 GCA_013335235.1 Nanobdellota archaeon
TCGCTAGCAGGGATAATGCTCTGGTAGGCAGTCTTGATTTCGTCAACTTGCTCTGGCCTGACAAGGTCGATCTTATTCACTACCAACAAAGTCGCCTCTCGGCGAACATTTGAATGGAGCAGTTTTCCGAGCAGCATATCCTCTTCAGAAGGCATCTGGCTGGCATCCACCGGCGGCGATATCAGCGTACGCTTGTTTGATGACGTGAAAGCAAACATGCTCTGGCTGAGGCAGAAAGTGAATGACCTTGGCGAAGGAGGGATAACCTATCCCTCTATCTACCTGTGGAAGGCTGTCGCTGACAAGGCTTCCCAAATAAGCCCAGAGCAGAACATGCCAAAGGTCCAGTTCGACAACGCAAATGACATATTTCTGGTGAGGTCTGGATTTTCATATTCCAAAGACACTGTCTTCCAGGTAGATGGCGGTGAAGAGAGAGGGAGCGGACATTCTCAGGCGCAGGGATATTACCTGTATGCGCTCGGCGAGCCTTTCCTTGATTATGAACAGGTCCCCTTAGATGATGATGTCAGGGCAGAGACATTCAAGAACGGAGTCTCTCTGCAGCCAGACACCCAGCCAAAAGAAGGCTCAACAGGCTATTACTCTGCAAAATGCGGCTTCGCGCCGTTAAACCAGTATTACGGGATGAGCGATTGCCCTGTTTCCGGAACATATCCTGATTTCAGGAACCTGCCACTGAAATATGGCGGAGATGTTGAAGACTATATGGGAACAAGCGACTCTAACCTAGCTGGGGCTTTTGTCTGGAGGCCATACAAGAACGCTGACCCAGTAAGAGAGTATTTTGTGAAGTTCGGAGACCTTGTAGCAAAAAGGACAGTTGTCACAGGCGTCACGCAAGGCCAGGGAATCTACCATAATTTCATCAACCTCTATAATGAGTTCACAGAGAAGGTCACAGGGAATAATTTCACCTTCTCAAGGAACGGGAACAACATGGCTACACAAGTCGTGTACTCTGACATTCCGCTGACATTCTCAGAGGACTCTAACCTGAACTCCTGCTTTGCAAAGACAGATTGCAGCGGAAGCAATAGAGGCACAAGCAAATACAGACGCGCGTATTACCATGCTGACGGAACAGAGGCTGATTTCATAATAAGCCATCACTGGTACACGAATAATTACAAGCCGGTGTCAAAGACAGGAGGGAATGATAAAGGCCTTGTCCAGGCAGGCAATACAATAATATTTGATACAGACAATGATGGAACCACTATAAATGGTGGCTGGAGCACAGATGGCTGGGCTCTTGCATATAATGATTTTGAAGTCGCTGCTTTCAATGCCACAAGCATCACACAGGATGGTGTGACAAGGTTCTCTTCTGACTCGCGTGTCAGTGTCAATATCAAGACAGACCTGTCTGGGATAATTGTAACCCTGAATACAATGGAAAGGGCAAAAAATATAGACACATCAAAGAAAGTTAAGGTCACAATAGATGTAGGGTCTGCTGCTGTCGGGGGTGTGATGCATGACGGAGCCATTGTCCAAAGCACGATTTCTGGCAGCAAGGTCAGCTTTGAAGCATCTAGCTCGCAGAACTCTGACACATACCAGATAATAGCGGATGATGATACACCAGTCCAGCTATTGTCTGTCGAGACTACAAGCATAGCTGCAGACAGCATAACTATAACTTCCCGGGTGAACAAGCCCAGTATCATCACACTTAGCTGGGGATACTCTTCAGCCCTTGGCACAGACATAACGTCAAATAGCCAAGTCAATACTATCTCTGGGTTGAAACCACTGACGCAGGTATATTATCAAGTGAAGGTCTGTGACATATCAAATCAATGTGTGACCAGCGGGATATATTCTGCTCTGACACTGGATGCATCAAATGTGCTGCCAGAGATTGTTTCTAT
The DNA here is from genome assembly GCA_013335235.1 of Nanobdellota archaeon. Lineage (GTDB taxonomy): Archaea > Nanobdellota > Nanobdellia > Woesearchaeales > GW2011-AR15 > JAAXVZ01. The sequence goes on from JAAXVZ010000080.1 coordinate 1,899, forward strand.
GGAAGCAAGGGATGTATTCTCAACTGGGTTCAGGGTGAACCTTGCCCTGACTGCAGAGGCTGATGCAACATTGATTGTGGCTGAGACAGAAGACATGGCAAGTCCGAAAGAATATATCTCTCCGACAATGATGAGAAACCATTATTTCCTCGTGAGCGGCCTTTCCAATGGCACGAAATATTACTGGAAGCTCTTTGGAAAAGACAGCCAAGGGAATAGCTATAGCTCAGACACAAAAGTCATCATGACAAGTTCTGCCCAAAGCTTTGTGCCGCAATTGACAGGATTTGATGGGATGACAACAGACATATCAAGCATATCTGACTGGAGCACTATCCAACACCTTATCCTGGAAGACACAAGATACGGAAGGATCGAGTTTGAAGACCGCGTCAACGGACAGGGGATAGATATGGCAAGTATCGTGAAGTTGAACTTCGCCAGCATCTCTGTCAACACCAAAGAAGCTCCAGGGATGGATGCTCCCGCAACATTGTTTTTCTATAGGCTACCCTTCAAGAGCCCTGTAATCCTAGTAGATGGGGATGTATGCCCTGAAGATATATGTAGCTTCCTATCCTATTCAGGCAATGTGCTGGCTGTAAGAGTATCACATTTCTCAGAATACTCTGTCAAAGAAGGCGCACCAAGAGAGATCAAAGCCTCTTCCTCCGGTTCCTCTGCCAGGCCAAGGCCTGTTATTGAGAGTGAACCTGAAGAGAATGTTGTCATAACCAAAGAAAACGAGTTCTCTGCACCCTCACAGAATGAGGTGACTGCTCTCGTTATAAAAGAATCCATTGCACCAGAAAAAAAAGGACCGAACCTGTTCTTCCCTATTATTATACTCCTTGGCCTTGTCATCGTTGTGCCGCATCTTGGCAAGAGGAGGATAGACCCTGAGCAAGCTGAACTTATAGGGAAGCTCCTGTCAGCGCCAGACAGATCAAAGCGAAGCATGATGACTAAATCTGCAGAGACACCGATTGTCCTAGATGACATGAAAGCATGCAATCTCCTGGATCTCGCGCGTGTAGTCTATTCACTTAGCGATGCGCAGTACAAGCAATATGCAAATGATATCCAGATGTGGATAGCTTGCTCGCTCTACCTGCCAGACGTAGCCAACATCATGCAGTACGCATCAGGCAGGGAAGATGTCTACAGGATACTGTACAATCTCCATCAGAAGGAGAATAACCCAGGCTATATCCCTATAACAAGAGTTCCAGAGAACATCGTATCCTGTGATATGCACAGCTCATCCTATATGCTGAGGCTCAGGAACGGCCAGACTGTGCAGAGCCTAAATCACCTGATGACCCTTCTGCCATTCATGTCAGGAGAGGTATTTGAGGCCCATGTGAACAAAGGCGTGAATGAAATTGCGCTCTGGGCAAGAGAGCAAAATGATTCCATGGGATCAATGCTTTCTGAGATGAAGTCAAAAGAACAGATGCATTCTTTCTTGAAATCCATAAAATGCGATCAGGAGATGCATAGGCTGCTCTCTTCTATATAGGTTAGCTACTAGGTTAAAGGGATATTATAAAAAGCACTGAGAATCTCAAATAATCTTGCATGGCAGACATAACTATATTCCTGGCATTTGCAGCAGGCTTCTTATCATTCTTTAGTCCCTGCATCCTTCCTGTCATCCCTGGCTATATGGCATTCATCACAGGAGGCGCAGGCAAGAAATCAAGAGCCAGCATAATGCTGTATACAGGATTGTTCATATTAGGCTTCTCTTTGGTGTTTTCTATTATTGGCCTTGCCATCAATAGTTCTGCTGGCTACCTTACTTATGGGACAAGGATATGGCTTGAGAGGATAGCAGGGATATTCATAATAGGTTTCTCGCTCCACATGCTAGGGATATTGAAGATCGGGAAACTGATGGAGGAACATAGATTTTCTCCAAAGCGATTCTCAAATAAGGGGCTTACTGCATTCATCTTCGGAAGTGCATTTGCAGTCGGATGGTCTCCTTGCATAGGTCCGATTCTGGGAAGCATACTCGCTCTTGCTGTTGCAAATCCGGGAATGGCGTTCCCTCTTCTTTTCGCTTATTCACTCGGGCTTGGGATACCTTTTTTTGCGATCGGCTTATCTGGAGAGCGTATCATGGCGCTGTTCCACAAGTCAAAAAAGATGCTATCATACTATAACATAGTGATGGGCCTCGTGCTCCTTATACTAGGGCTGCTTGTATTCACAGATAACATAAACCTCATAGGGAATATGGTTGCGCTATACCTGCCTAAGTGACCATCAAGAGCTAGATGAGCCTTGAGATATCTTTCTCATTATAGCTCTTGTCCTCAGTTGACATCCATTTGAATTGCATGAAGAGGCCATATGCTGCAACGCACACGCATAAGAGGCATAGCACGCCATTCAATACAGGCATGTAGAACAATGCCTTGTCGTTCACAAGGAGCTTGTAGATGATCTGAGCCAGGAAAGGGTATGCTATCGATCCAACCGGAGTCAAAAGGAGGATTGTCGATAGCACCATCAATACAAAGACACCCAAGATCATGCCTATCTCTTCTTTCTTTGTCGGCATGAGAACCCCGAAGAATTGCGCCAGCCCTTCTACAGCTGTCCAGAAAAGCCCGGATATCACAAGGTAGATGCCTGCAGCAAAGCAGGCAATGAAAAGGAAAACCTTGAAAGCTCGCTGGTCCATCTGGAAAGTAAGTGTTTCTCTCTTTAAAAAACTTGCCTGAGAATATGTCCTCTATTGTTTTGGCTTCTGAATAGCATACCTAAGCTGGACAAACCCGAAGCCATAATGCTTCTCACTTAATAGGTCTAAAGATATATCTTCAGGTATGCCTCCGAACAGGCGGATGCCGTCGCCTAGCAGCACAGGTATTATCGTGACTGTGAACTCATGCACCAAGCCTGCTTTAAGGAAGCTCTGGAAAGTGAGTCCGCCATCGACATATATGTTCTTCGCGCCCTCTGCTTTCAGTCTTTTTGCAAGCGCCTCTGGCGTTTCTCTTGAGCAAGAAACAGTGCCTTTCAGATGTTTGGGTATCTCAAGGCTTTTGCTGGAAAGGACAATCAATCTCCTTTTTCCATAAGGCCACTCTGGAAATGAAAGGACTTTCCCGAAAGTGCGGCTGCCCATGACAATTACATCGATATCTTCTATGAACTCAGAATAGCCGCAGTCCTCTCCCTTAGGGACTAGAGCGTTCGCATGGTCCAGCCAGTCCAGGCTGCCGTCTTTCCTTGCGATAAATCCGTCCAGGGAAGTTGCCATGAATGCGGAGATATTCATCCTGCTATGCTAGAGAAAGGACAATAAAAGTGTATTGTTTAATTGCATGATGCAAACTGCACGATACGTATCACTAACCAAAAAAGGAAATATAGGGAAAACATTCCCCAACATATGCGCCTGATCAGGTATGAAAGCCATTGCTTCGGCACTTGGGTCTTCCTGCCGATATATTCTGAGAGTAGTTTCATCCTTGAGGTCACTGCAAAAGCATGCGGATCGAAAAAGAAGCAGAAAGAGATAGATCTCTCTTTAGATATGGAGACACCATTGGATCTTGAATTGTTAGCAAATAGCGACTGTGACCATGTCTCAGGTCCAGCGATCGATGGAGACAAAGGCTATGTGTTCAGCCTACGCACTTCTGAGGACTTTTACGCAAAAATCAGGTTCCAGCTATCTGGGAAATTGCAGGAAGGGGACTTGGAAGAAGATATGCACATAGGCAAGATCGTCAGGTCGAGGTCAAGCGCACTTACTAACGAATCCTGCCCGAGTTATGAGAATGCCTATAACATTTATCAGTATGTCCTTGGTATCCCTTTTTCAAAGGAGTTGCCTTATTACATGCCAAAACCTAACACTCCTGCACAGACCATCAGGTCGAACATTGCAAAGAAATGCGTTTGTAAGGCAGAGCTTTTCAAGGACCTGTGCATCGCTTCTGGAATACCTTCAAGAGCAGTTAGCGCTGAATACTATAGCGATACGGATATTTCAAGATACGAGCTACAGAGGAACAAGCCGAAAAAGAACCACAGCCACCAATTATGCGCTTTCTATGAGGGGACATGGCACCTGGCAGACCCTACACTTGGCGGATTCGGAGAGAATTTCCAGAGCAGGAATTATTATGACAGGGTTGTCAGCGCAAGAGGCGTCGAGTCGATAGATGTGAGGGTGATGGTTGAGTAGATATTACCACCAATACAATGTCACTGTTAAAAGAATTTATCTTATGGAAACCACAAT
>JAAXVZ010000081.1 GCA_013335235.1 Nanobdellota archaeon
ACTGGAACCTTAGGAACTGATTGGTTATTGCCAAAACTTTGTGAAGAATTTAGTTTGCTCTTTGGCAGAAATGCGTTTAGCATATCTAGTATGAAAGATCGTTATTATGGAGGTAGAGCATACCTAGCTAAGATATTATAACCATCAATCACTATTTTCCTTCGCTGTTCACGAATGTCGCAGTCCTGTTCTGGCACGGCTTCCCGTCCAGGCTGCACCTGTCATGGCAGCAGCCGTCATGCACAAAACCTTCTTTGTAATTGCATAAGTATATTGTCTTGTTCACGCTCGTGAACGGGACACTGCAGATCTTACAGGCCATATTTCCACCCCTTGCACGCTGCATTTTCCTGGAAGCAGCGCAATATATTTGTAGGTATGCCTATTATAGTATAAATAATTTATTATAATAAGCGGCACTGTTCAAAATCTCCTACTCCGCAAACCAGAACCCTATATTTTGTATAGGGACCAAGGTTTGCTATAAGCATAATATCGACTCCATCGATATTATGAGACTTGCTCTTTGGCAAGCGTCATACCTGTCTGCATCTGCTTCTGGCAAATGGCAGACCATTGCAGGTATGGCGGAGACTTTTTGAACGCTGCCTCTAATATATTCATGAGCGAGCTTCTACCTCCTGTTTTTAATATAAGATATATATCCCTGATAGGATGCAGATCATAACTTCTCCATATGGCGCAAGCCCGAACTTCACAGCATCAGACTATTCTGTTTTCAAAGAGCATGTCAGGAATGCCGTCACCAACAACTGGCAGTCCGGCTATCCTGTAAAGGAATTGGCTGTCGACCAGGGATTTTCTCAAGATATCCCCAGCTGGGTGAACCAGACTCTTGAGAAGACGCTTAGGAGATACACTTTTCTAGGCGGAAATTTCGAGTATGGACTTGGAAGAGGCGTCCATGGCGAGCATTCGTCATTGACCCATGCTGCCCAGGAGATAGGGCATGCGTTGAACAATTATTGGAGGATCGTAACTCTATATATTGATGTTCCGGGAAGATGCGCGCCATGCGGGGATTGCAGGGATTTCATGCTGTCATTATACGAGCCTATGACAAGAGGCCTTCCTTTGCTGGGAGAGAATTTTGAGATTGTCAGCAGCGATGAAAATAGATTCTATGTTGTCAAGTTCCCGGAGCTGCTGTTTCCACTGAACAAGATGAAGATGGCTCAGCCTTCTGAAGTCGCAATGGTCCTGGAATACCAAGAAGCGAATGAAATGGCAAGGAAATCTGTGCATGCGCCTTGGCTTCCGGCATGGCTAGCTAATTACACAGCTGTCGCGGCAGTAGGCAAAGGCGTCCCTGGATCTTTGTTTGTTGGAGTGGATTTTCACGGCACTTATCCAATCGGCTCGATCCTTTCCAAGCTAATAGAAGGAGAGGTTGACCCGGAGAAGATCGAGTACTTGGCGATCATCTCTGAAGACCAGGATAATCTTCCGGAGGTCTTGTACAAAGACAGGCAAGATAGCCTATATCTCAATACGGTCCTTGCTGCAGCAAGGAAGCAGGATGACCTGGACCTTCCTGTCTATATCGTGAGCGAGAAAGGCTTTGGCAGGAAGACCTCTGTTAAGGAATGGCTTCCGATGCCTTTCTCTCCTGACCTGCTTTTCCCTTTCGGAGACAACCAGAAAAGGTTCAATGGCCAGCTGAAGAACTTATTCCACGACTGCCAGTGCTAATGCATGAATATTAGGGTCAGGATACCGACAGCCAGGCAGTATATCCCGAAATAATGGAAGTGGTCTTTCTTTATTATCCCCATGAGGATCGGCAGGGTAATAAGCCCTGTGATTATCGTGACTGCCATTCCGGCGCCAAGCGCCAGGATATCTGGGGAGTGAAGCACCGCCTCGTACTCAAGGATAGATGCTCCGAGTATTGCCGGGAAGGCCAGGAGGAAAGAGAACTCTGCTGCCTCTTCCCTCTTCACACCTAGCATCAGGCCTGATGCAATGGTCGATCCGGACCTGGATATGCCAGGAAAGACAGCAATCGCCTGGAACACGCCGATTATCGAAGCCTTGAAAGTGTCCAGCTTACCGGTCATGAACCTGATCCTGCTCGCGAGGAGCAGGAAACCTGTGAACAGGAGGCCTGCGCCAACAGTCCTGGGGCTTGTGAAAGCTGACTCTATTACATCTTTATAGAGAAGCCCGACAGCTGCGACAGGAAGGGTCGCTATTAACAGCCATGCCGTATATCTCATGGATGCCCTGTCGAATTTCAGGAGCTTTTTGCATAGCTCTGCTATCCTTTTCCTGAAGAATATCACGATGACAAACAGGCTGGCAAAATGGAGCGCGACATCGAGTGCGATCGGCTGCTCGACACCAAGTATTGTCTGGAAGATGACCAGATGGCCTGAGCTGCTGATAGGGAGCCATTCAGTCACTCCCTGGAGGATTCCCAATATTATTGCCTGAAGTACAGATACCATGGAAGATAAAAACAAGGATTCCTATAAAAAATGATTGCTGGCTAATCTATATCATAGTCGCGCCTGAAGTCTCCCAGGTGCCTCCTGAAGCCTGCTGTCTTGTGTTCGTGCCCTTCCGGCTTGATGAGCGTGGGCAGGTCTTCATCCCCATAATCCCTCTCAACAGACCATTTCCCTAGCATATTGGCCCTGTCATGTATCTTGCTGAGGCTATACTTGCCTGACATATCAAGCTTTGCGTGCAGCTCTTCCAAATTCACTGCTGCAAGCTTCTCCAGATCTGAGCCTACGTCAGCCATGCTAAGCTTGCTGCCTTCTTCAGCTGTCACGTAGAAATAGCGCCTGTCCTTGTATATGCCCTGGTCTTCCGGCGAATCTTCAGATGCGAAGCTGACAACAGTATTTGTTCTGGCAGCGATATACTTCCCGGATTCCAGTTCCACTATCGCGCATAATATAGTGTCCATGGCCTTACTTTGGATGATAGATATAGCTTGCTGTAAGCGACATCGGCTTATTTTCCAGCGGCACCCTTGCCCTGACATAGAGCAAGGCAGTATGGGTGCTGTGAGACATGCATGCCTCATCCTGGGACTCTTTCACAGCTTCAAAATGCCTTAGCATTGCCTGCTCATCGAACACCTGCCAATGTGATATAGTGACTATTGTAGGTGTCTTGCTTCCTGTGCTCCCTAAGCTGTCTGTTGTCCAGTAAAGGCCGTCTGCCTTCAGCTCTGGCTCATACAATATGTCCACCAGCCCAGAGAGCCTGTCCCGCTCACGCTCATGGAGGAGTCCTGGGAAATGCACCTCAGCTGTCACAAGCTGCTGCCCGCCTTTGCCTGAAGCATAGACCGTCCAAAGATCTTTAAATGTCTCAAGCCCCATATCTGCCTGCATCCTCTGTGTGAAATCCACTGATGTCTGCCTGCCAACTTTTACCAGGTCGGCGTAAGCTGCAGTGAGTTCGACAGGCGATTCATACCTGAGACTTGCCTCAAGTGTTCCATACTGCGTGAACGGGAAGTCACACAGCTCGATTGTTCTGCCTTCCCTGATAGAGGCAGAGCTTGAAGACAGCTCTTCTTGCCTGAGGCTGCCGCCTGCCCTGATTCTCAGGAACTGCTTTGCTATCGGGAGATTATATATAACTGACTCTTCTGATGTCCCAAGGAGATTGGTTGTTCTCATGTATGCCTGTTTCAGCATGTTATATATAAATTTTCGTTCGTTATGCAGGAAATTTCTGAATATTCAATGTAGGCTGGCTTGCACCATTCGCTTTTTTATATTGCGCTAAATTTAAATACATACTTCAGATTAAACGAGGGATACGAGGTGTTTCTCATGAAAGAAGTCTCAGACAAATTAGAAGAGGTAAGGAAAGAGTTGCAGAAAGTCGTCATCGGCCAGGATGAGGTTGTAAAGCAGATCATTGTCGCTATACTCTGTGACGCAAATGCTCTATTGGAAAGCTATCCAGGTCTTGGAAAGACCACTATGATCAAGACAATGGCAGATATACTTGACATGAAGTTCTCAAGGGTGCAGAGCACTCCGGACCTTATGCCGACAGATATCACAGGGACATTTGTCCTTGAGGAAAATGACGGCAAGAGAGTTTTCAATTTCCACAAAGGCCCGATCTTCGCGAACATCGTCCTTGTGGATGAGATAAACAGGGCAACGCCAAAGACACAGTCCGCGCTCCTTGAAGCGATGCAGGAGAAGCAAGTCACATTAGGCAGGAACACATTCCCGCTTGATACGCCTTTCTTTGTCCTCGCGACGCAGAACCCGATCGAACAGGAAGGAACATATCCTCTGCCAGAGGCGCAGACAGACAGGTTCCTCCTGAAGATACTTGTCGGCTATCCGACTATGGATGAGGAAGACCAGATCGTTGACAGGTTCACAGGAAAAGACCCGACAGCCCCAGTCAGGAAGGTGCTGGATGCAGAGACTGTCAGGAAGTTCCAGCAGTACACAAAAGAAGTGCCTATCGCAAATGACCTGAAAAAAAGGGTCCTGAAAATCGTCTCTTTGACAAGGACAGAGAAAGCCACAATCCAATATGGCGCGTCCCCAAGGGCGTCGCTTGGCCTTGTTATGGCTTCAAAAGCGCTCGCGCTCATGGAAGGAAGGAATTTCGTCTCAAAAAAAGACATAGATACAATGGCATACCCTGTCCTCAGGCACCGTATCATACTCAACTTCGAGGCAGAGAGGAAGGGAATGACAACAGATGATGCAGTGAAGGCGATTCTAGACAAGGCATAAGATGATTGATCTTGATTTCCTTTCTCAACTGAAGAGGTTCCATATCATAATAAATAAAAGGGTGACCTCAAGCTTTACTGGGACAAGGAGGTCGAGCTCCCTTGGCCGCGGCCTTGTGGTGAATGATTTCAGGCCTTATGTGCCTGGAGATGATTACAGGGCCATAGACTGGAAGATTTACGCCAGGACAGACGAGTTCTTCGTTAAACGTTTCGAGGAGGATAAGAATCTCACAGTCCACGTGCTTGTAGACTCTTCGAAGAGCATGGACTATGGGACAGGCCAGAGGACCAAGTTCGAGTACGCATCCATGATATCTCTTGGGCTGTCTTACCTGTCTGCAAGGAACAACGAGCGCTTCTTCCTCTCTTTCCTGTCAGACAAGGCAGAGACTCTCCGCGCCCAGAGAAGCTCAAACGAGGTCCTGACATTCCTTAACCATATCAACAAGGTGAAATGCAAGGGCGTCATAGATTTCGAGGAGCATATCAGGAAATACAAGAGCAACATAACCTCGAAGTCACTGGTGGTGATAATATCTGACTTCCTGTTCGACCCGGTGCATCTGAGGAACACGCTCTACATGTTCAAGAACCATGACCTGAAAGTGATCCAGGTCCTGGACAAGTCAGAGACCAACTTCATGGTATACGGAAGCGTTCAGCTGGAAGATTCTGAGACAGGCCAGAAACTCGAGACATACATAACAGAGAGGAAACGCCAGGAGTACAGGGAGAAGATGTACAAGCATATCCTTAAGGTGGAACAGGAGACAGCGATAGCAGGCGGGAAATTCTTCCTATTCTCGACAGAGCACCCTATATTCGATGCATTCTATAAGATTGTCGGGTAAGTTAGAACAACACTAACGCTCTAGATCTTAGATCCTTATCTGAATTTTCGCTCTAAGTCCTTTGTATCCTTGACAGTCACATAGTATCCCCTATGTTCCGGGTGTGCATGTATTGTTTCCATCAGGTTCCTGAATGACTTGAAGTAGAGTGCACCGACATCCAACATCGTGACGACCATGCTTTGCATCTCATCAAAGTCAGACTGCAATCTTGTGCTGACCACCCTTTCAACTTGGCGCCTATATTCAGGCAGTAGCTTCCTGACAATGAAGAGCGGATAAAAATCCTCACGCCCATGCAGTTCCTGGAATTGTATTCTCGAATATCTCTCCTCAAGAGCCTTTAATTCATCTAATGCATATTCACTTCTCTCTGGCTGGCCCTCCAAAAGATATATAGATAGTGTTGATGAGATAGACCAGATTGTATGGCCAAAGCCGTCAATATAATAGCTTCCCATCTCCTGAGCAAGAGCTTCCAAGCCTTGAATATCTGCGGGTTGCTGCATCATTTTTAGTAGAGATTTAATTATTAATATATGAATATAT